>CAZKNB010000038.1:0-10652 GCA_964554075.1 uncultured Bacteroides sp. | reverse complement strand
ACTCACCCGGCGGTTCGGTATATGCCGGACTTGGCATTTACGACACTATGCAGTTTGTATCGAGCGATGTAGCCACAATCTGCACAGGTATGGCTGCCTCTATGGCTGCCGTGCTGCTCGTGGCTGGCGCCGAGGGAAAGCGCTCTGCACTGACACACTCACGCGTCATGATCCATCAGCCGCTGGGTGGCGCACAGGGTCAGGCATCGGACATTGAGATTACTGCCCGCGAGATTGGAAAACTGAAGAAAGAACTCTACACAATCATTGCAGACCACTCACATACACCTTTCGACAAGGTATGGGCTGATTCTGATAGAGACTACTGGATGACTGCCGAGGAGGCTAAAGCATACGGAATGGTTGACGAAGTGTTGATTAAAAAATAATAATGGCAAAAACTAAAGAAAGAAGATGTAGCTTCTGCGGTCGCCCGGAAAGCGAAGTAGGACTCATCATCACAGGACTTGACGGCTTTATATGTGACAGTTGTGCCATGCAAGCCTATGAGATTACTAAGGAGGCTCTCAATATGGGACGCAAGAGCGGTCCCGCCGACTTCGAGATGGACAAGCTCCCGAAACCGGTTGAGATTAAGAACTTCCTCGACCAGTATGTCATAGGACAGGATGACGCTAAGCGATTCCTTGCAGTGTCGGTGTACAATCACTATAAACGCCTGATGCAGAAAGACAGTGGAGACGATGTGGAGATTGAGAAATCGAACATCATCATGGTGGGTAGCACCGGTACGGGAAAAACCCTTCTGGCGCGCACCATAGCCAAGTTGCTCCATGTGCCCTTCACTATCGTAGACGCCACGGTGCTCACCGAGGCGGGATATGTTGGCGAGGACATCGAGAGCATCCTGACACGTCTGCTACAGGTGGCCGACTACAACGTTGAGGAGGCGGAGCGAGGCATCGTCTTCATCGACGAGATTGACAAGATTGCCCGTAAGGGCGACAACCCCTCAATCACTCGCGACGTGAGCGGTGAGGGTGTGCAGCAGGGACTTCTGAAACTTCTCGAAGGCTCAGTGGTGAACGTGCCGCCTCAGGGTGGACGTAAGCACCCCGACCAGAAGATGATTGCGGTGAACACCAAGAACATCCTCTTCATCTGCGGCGGTGCGTTCGACGGCATCGAGAAGAAGATTGCTCAGCGACTGAACACTCACGTGGTGGGCTACAGCGCTTCGCAGAAGAGTACTCAGATTGACAAGAACAACATGATGCAGTATATCGCACCGCAGGACTTGAAGTCGTTCGGACTGATTCCGGAGATTATCGGCCGTATGCCGGTGCTGACATACCTGAATCCGCTCGACAGAACGGCTCTCCGCTCAATCCTGACAGAACCGAAGAACTCTATCATCAAGCAGTATGTGAAGCTCTTCGAGATGGATGGCATCGAGCTGACCTTCGAGGACGAGGTGTTCGAGTATATCGTCGACAAGGCGGTGGAGTATAAACTCGGTGCGCGCGGCTTGCGTTCCATCGTTGAGACAATCATGATGGACGTGATGTTCGAGATCCCTTCTACAAAGAAGAAGAAGTACAAGCTGACCCTTGAATATGCCAAGAGTCAGATGGAAAAGGCTAATATCGCGCGACTTCAGGCTAACTGAGTCGGGCACGACGCGACGACCTTCGCGCCAACAAAAGAAACTTTACCCTAAATTTCTGAAAAAATATTATTCATATATGATGAATATTTGAGAAGTTGTTCATAACTTTGTTTTGGCACTTCCGCAAAAGGGTAAAACGGTTATGCTGAAAATGTAATTACTGGAACAAAAACAACAATGATAAATGGCAACAAATATTAACTTGACAGCTCAGCTTAAGAAGTATTTCGGGTTTGATAACTTCAAAGGGAATCAAGAGGCGATCATTCAAAACCTGCTTGACGGTAATGATACGTTCGTTCTGATGCCTACCGGCGGAGGAAAGTCTCTGTGTTATCAGTTGCCATCATTGCTGATGGATGGTACGGCTATCGTCATCTCTCCGCTGATTGCCCTGATGAAGAATCAGGTGGACGCCATGCGTAACTTCAGCGAGGAGGATGGCATCGCCCACTTCCTTAACTCCTCGCTCAACAAGAGCGCCATCGACCAGGTGAAGTCGGACATCCTGGCAGGCAAGACCCGTCTGCTCTATGTCGCTCCCGAGTCGCTGACAAAGGAGGAGTACGTGGAGTTTCTCCGCGGCGTGAAGATCTCCTTCTACGCTGTCGACGAGGCACACTGTATCTCTGAGTGGGGTCACGACTTCCGCCCGGAGTATCGCAAGATCCGCCCCATCATCAACGAGATAGGAAAGGCTCCGCTAATCGCATTGACCGCAACGGCTACGCCGAAGGTTCAGCATGACATCCAGAAGAATCTGGGAATGGTTGACGCAAAGGTCTTCAAATCGTCATTCAATCGCCCGAACCTCTACTACGAGGTACGTCCGAAGACAGCTAACGTCGACAAGGATATCATAAAATTCATCAAGAACAACGACGAGAAGTCGGGTATCATCTATTGCCTCAGCCGTAAGAAGGTGGAGGAGCTGGCAGAGATTCTGCAGGCCAACGGTATCAACGCTCGTCCCTATCATGCCGGTATGGATTCGGCTACACGAACCCAGAACCAGGATGACTTCCTGATGGAGAAGATTGACGTGATTGTCGCAACTATTGCCTTCGGAATGGGTATTGACAAGCCTGACGTAAGATATGTGATCCACTACGACATCCCGAAGAGCCTCGAGGGCTACTATCAGGAGACGGGCCGCGCCGGCCGTGACGGCGGTGAGGGCAAGTGTATCACATTCTACACTAACAAGGACCTGCAGAAGCTGGAGAAGTTCATGCAGGGCAAGCCGGTGGCTGAACAGGAGATTGGAAAACAGCTCCTGCTCGAGACTGCCGCTTATGCTGAGTCCTCTGTATGTCGTCGAAAGACGCTGCTCCACTATTTCGGTGAGGAGTACACGGAGGACAATTGTGGTAATTGTGACAACTGTTTAAATCCAAAAAAACAAGTGGAGGCTCAAGATTTATTGTGCGCTGTGATAGAGACTGTCATAGCAGTAAAAGAAAACTTTAAAGCTGATTATATTATAGATGTGTTGCTGGGTAAGGAGACTTCCGAGGTGCAGGCTCACCTGCACGAGGACTTGGAGGTGTTCGGCTCAGGAATGGGTGAGGAGGATAGAACTTGGAACGCTGTGATTCGCCAGGCGCTTATCGCAGGCTATCTGAGTAAGGATGTTGAGAACTATGGGCTTCTGAAGGTTACTTCTGCCGGACATAAATTCTTGAAGAATCCAAAGTCTTTCAAGATTACTAAGGATAATGACTTCGACGAGGTGGAGGAGGAGACTCCGGCACGCGGAGGTGGCTCCTGCGCTGTCGACCCTGCTCTCTACTCTATGTTGAAGGACTTGAGAAAGAAACTCTCAAAGAAACTGGAGGTGCCGCCATACGTCATCTTCCAGGATCCATCACTCGAGGCTATGGCTACCATCTATCCTGTCACTCTCGAGGAGTTGCAGAATATCCCGGGCGTGGGTGCCGGTAAGGCTAAACGCTATGGCGAGGAGTTCTGTAAGCTCATCAAGCAGCACTGCCAGGAGAACGAGATTGAACGCCCGGAGGACCTGCGCGTGCGCACCGTGGCAAACAAGTCGAAGATGAAGGTGGCCATCATTCAGGCTATCGACCGTAAGGTGGCGCTCGACGACATCGCCCTCTCAAAGGGTATCGAGTTCGACGAGCTGCTCGACGAGGTTGAGGCTATCGTCTATTCGGGTACTAAACTTAACATCGACTACTTCCTCGACGAGATTATGGACGAGGATCACCTTGATGACATCTACGACTACTTCAAGGAGTCGACTACCGACGACATCAACGAGGCTATCAATGAGCTCGGCGACGAGTATAGCGAGGAGGAGATTCGTCTGGTGAGAATAAAGTTTATCTCCGAAATGGCAAATTAATCAGTCTTTGGATAAAACTAAACAAAAAGTTGCGTGCAGATATATGCTTTTCGCCTAAAAAAGCCTATATTTGCACGCAATAAATTTATAAACGTATATAGCCATATGTCATTTATTGCTGATAAAATCGTTATGGACGGACTCACTTATGATGATGTCCTCCTCATCCCGGCTTATTCCGAAGTTTTACCTCGCACTGTCGATCTCTCGACTAAATTCTCAAGGAATATTGAATTGAAGATTCCTTTTGTGACTGCTGCAATGGACACAGTTACAGAGGCTAAGATGGCAATCGCTATCGCCCGTGAAGGTGGTATCGGTGTTATCCACAAGAATATGTCTATCCAAGAGCAAGCAAAGCAGGTTGCCACTGTGAAACGTGCCGAAAACGGTATGATCTATGATCCCGTTTGCATCAAGCAGGGTTCTACTGTCAGCAACGCTTTGGCTCTCATGGCTGAGTTTAAGATTGGTGGTATTCCTGTTGTCGACGACGAGAAGCATCTGGTTGGTATCGTGACTAACCGTGACCTCCGCTTCGAGCAGAACATGGAGCGCGTGATCGACGAGGTGATGACTAAGGATAACCTGGTCACTACAAACCAGTCGACCGACCTCGAGGCTGCCGCTCAGATTCTGCAGCAGCACAAGATTGAGAAGTTGCCGGTCGTTGACAAGGACAACAAGCTCGTTGGACTCGTAACTTACAAGGATATTACAAAGGCAAAGGACAAACCGATGGCTTGCAAGGACTCTAAGGGTCGCCTGCGCGTGGCTGCCGGTGTTGGTGTCACTGCCGATACATTCGTCCGTATGCAGGCCCTGGTTGAGGCTGGTGCCGACGCCATCGTCATCGATACTGCTCACGGACACTCAAAGGGCGTTATCGACACTCTGAAGGAGGCTAAGAAGCGCTTCCCGAACATCGATATCGTTGTTGGTAACATCGCTACAGGCGCTGCTGCCCTCGCTCTCGTCGAGGCTGGTGCCGATGCCGTTAAGGTTGGTATCGGTCCGGGTTCAATCTGTACGACTCGTGTGGTTGCCGGCGTAGGCGTTCCGCAGCTCTCTGCTGTCTACGACGTTGCAAAGGCACTGAAGGGTACAGGTGTTCCTTTGATTGCCGACGGTGGTCTCCGCTACTCAGGTGATGTTGTTAAGGCTCTTGCAGCTGGTGGATACAGCGTAATGATTGGTTCACTGGTGGCTGGAACAGAGGAGAGCCCGGGTGAGACTATCATCTTCAATGGCCGTAAGTTCAAGTCATACCGCGGTATGGGTTCGCTCGAGGCTATGGAGAATGGTTCAAAGGACCGCTACTTCCAGGCTGGCGAGACCGACGTGAAGAAGCTTGTTCCGGAGGGTATCGCAGCACGCGTGCCATACAAGGGAACTCTCTTCGAGGTGATCTATCAGCTTTGCGGTGGTCTCCGCTCTGGTATGGGCTACTGTGGTGCGCCTAACATCGAGCGCCTCCACGACGCTAAGTTCACTCGCATCACTAATGCAGGTGTGCTCGAGAGCCATCCGCACGACGTGACAATCACAAGTGAGTCGCCTAACTACAGCCGTCCTCAGTAATCGGATTGAGATATAGAGAAAAAGAAAAGGGAGCCCTTTGGGGT
Organism: uncultured Bacteroides sp.; assembly: GCA_964554075.1. Taxonomy (GTDB): domain Bacteria; phylum Bacteroidota; class Bacteroidia; order Bacteroidales; family Bacteroidaceae; genus Bacteroides. The sequence continues at coordinate 5,032 of CAZKNB010000038.1, read as the reverse complement.
TCCCTTTTTCTTTTATAGGTCAGTGCCTGTGCGCTTACTTGCTGATGCGCAAGACCTTTTCGCCGTTCTTGTTGAGGAAGATGTATCCCTTGCCCGACTTCTCGAACGAAGCGACAGAGTTGATTGCCTCCATAATCTGCTGCTCGGTCTCAAGATCAGGACATGACATCATTGTCGTGATGGTGTTTGGGAACGAGATGTTGCTGCTGCTGCCGCGGCGAGTCTGATATTTGCCGTTGAAGATGTTGCAGCCTGCATTGCCGTGGATGCGTCCCTCCTGGGTGTTGAAGATGATGTATGGCTTAGTCTCCATGCCTGAAGGCAGCTTCTTGCCATTCAACTTTACAATCTGCCAAGTACCCTCAAGGTCGTTCACCTGGGCTGTCTTCTGTGTTGAACTGCAAGAGGAGAGGCCCAGTGTGGCTGCCGCAAAAAGGGCGCCTAAAAATAATCTGTTCATCGCTATCAATAGTTTATAGTTAGAAAACAGATGCAAAGATATGGAAAATAACGCTATAGAATGGAAAGAGTTTAGATTTGTAAGTATAAAAAGATAAAGATAAACACTCTTTCAATGGAAAATTACCGTATATTTGCTGTTGCGAATAATTAAAACTTTATTGAATACTTAATCTGTTAAATAAAAAATGGGTAGAGTTCTTATTATCGGCGCTGGTGGTGTAGGTACCGTCGTGGCGCACAAAGTGGCACAGAATGCCGATGTCTTCACCGACATCATGATTGCAAGTCGCACTCAGTCAAAGTGTGACGCTATTGTAAAGGCTATTGGGAACCCAAACATTAAGACCGCTAAGGTAGACGCCGACAATGTTGACGAGTTGGTCGCCTTATTCAATGACTTCAAACCGGAGATTGTCATCAACGTGGCTCTCCCTTACCAGGACCTGACTATCATGGAGGCTTGCCTGAAGGCTGGTGTCAACTATCTCGACACTGCCAACTACGAGCCGAAAGATGAGGCTCACTTCGAGTATAGCTGGCAGTGGGCATATAAGAAACGCTTCGAAGAGGCTGGACTGACTGCCATCCTCGGCTGTGGCTTCGACCCGGGCGTAAGTGGCGTCTACACAGCTTATGCTGCAAAACATCACTTCGACGAGATTCAGTATCTCGACATCGTGGACTGCAACGCCGGTAACCACCATAAGGCGTTCGCCACTAACTTCAACCCGGAGATCAATATCCGCGAGATCACTCAGAACGGACGCTACTACGAGAATGGCAAGTGGGTTACCACCGGACCGCTCGAGATCCATAAGGACCTTACATATCCTAACGTCGGACCGCGCGACTCATACCTGCTCTATCACGAGGAGCTGGAGTCTCTCGTGAAGAACTATCCGACCATCAAGCGTGCACGCTTCTGGATGACCTTCGGTCAGGAGTATCTGACTCACCTCCGCGTGATCCAGAACATCGGTATGGCAAGCATCGAGCCAATCAACTACAACGGCATGGAGATCGTTCCGCTGCAGTTCCTCAAGGCTGTGCTTCCTAACCCGCAGGATCTCGGCGAGAACTACGAGGGCGAAACATCTATCGGTTGCCGCATCCGTGGTCTGAAGGATGGTAAGGAGCATACTTACTACGTATATAATAACTGTAGTCACCAGGCTGCTTACGAGGAGACTGGAATGCAGGGCGTAAGCTACACCACAGGCGTACCTGCCATGATTGGTGCCTTGATGTTCATGAAGGGCATCTGGCGTCGTCCGGGCGTATGGAACGTCGAGGAGTTCGATCCGGATCCATTCATGGATGAGCTCAACAAGCAGGGTCTGCCTTGGCATGAGGTCATCGACGGCGACCTGGAACTGTAATATCATGAATACTATAAAAACAAACCAATTATGGCTAACGACGAATTAAACTTTGAAACTGAAAAGAAAAGTATGGCATCAAGCGAAAAACTGAAGGCCTTGCAGGCTGCCATGGCTAAGATTGAGAAGGACTTCGGTAAGGGGTCAATCATGAAACTCGGCGACGAGGTTGTGGAGAATGTGGATGTTATCCCTACAGGTTCCATCGCCCTCAACGCTGCTCTGGGTGTCGGCGGTTATCCGCGAGGCAGAATAATTGAGATCTATGGTCCGGAGTCGTCTGGTAAGACTACTCTCGCCATCCACGCTATAGCTGAGGCTCAGAAGCTGGGCGGCATCGCTGCGTTTATCGATGCAGAGCACGCCTTCGACCGCTTCTATGCTGCAAAGCTGGGTGTCGACGTCGACAACCTCTTCATCTCGCAGCCGGACAACGGTGAGCAGGCTCTCGAGATTGCCGACCAGCTGATCCGTTCATCTGCTGTCGACATCATCGTCATCGACTCTGTCGCTGCTCTTACTCCTAAGGCTGAGATTGAGGGTGACATGGGTGAGAATAAGGTGGGACTTCAGGCTCGACTGATGTCTCAGGCTCTGCGTAAGATTACTGCTTCGGTGAGCAAGACTCGCACCACATGTATCTTCATCAACCAGCTGCGTGAGAAGATTGGCATCATGTTCGGTAACCCGGAGACCACTACCGGTGGTAACGCTCTGAAGTTCTATGCCTCTGTACGTCTCGACATCCGTGGCGGTCAGGCTATCAAGGATGGCGAAGAGGTCATCGGTAAGCAGACTAAGGTGAAGGTGGTGAAGAACAAGGTGGCACCTCCATTCCGCCGCGCTGAGTTCGACATCATGTTCGGTGAGGGAGTATCCCGCACAGGTGAGATCATCGACCTCGGAACAGAGCTCGGTATCATCAAGAAGAGTGGCTCTTGGTATAGCTACAACGACACTAAACTGGGTCAGGGACGCGATGCTTCAAAGCAGTGTATCGCCGACAATCCGGAACTTGCCGAGGAGCTCGAGGGTCTTATCTTCGATGCAATGAAGGATACCAATAAGTGATTCTGAACAAAATAATCAGATAGGGGCTGTCAGCTACGTGGCTGACAGCCCTTTTTCGTCTATTAGACAAGAAGAAACGACCAATGCTTTAGTGAGTTTAGGAATTTTGTGAATATCTTTGTCACCGATAGATTCGAATTCGACGATAATGGCAGGTATCTACATACATATTCCCTTCTGCAAGACACGCTGTGTCTACTGCGACTTCTATTCGACCACCGAGAGCGAGATGCGAAGCCGTTATATCGCTGCGCTCTGCCGTGAGATAGAGATGCGTGGCGACTACCTGAAGGGTGAGCCTGTCGAAACCATCTACTTCGGCGGGGGAACTCCATCGCAACTCACTGCCGGCGACTTCGCCGCTGTCTTTGCTGCCATAGAGGGCACCTTCGGCACCATAACGGCGGGCGAGATTACCCTTGAGGCCAATCCCGACGACCTTACCGAGGAGTATCTGGCTTCGCTCTCTCAGCTGCCATTCAACCGCATCAGTATGGGCATCCAGACCTTCCGCGACGATACTCTGCGTCTGCTCAATCGCCGACACAATGCTCAGCAAGCCATCGAGGCCGTTGCGCGCTGTCGCCGTGCAGGCTTCCGCAACATAAGCATCGACCTTATCTACGGTCTGCCGGGCGAGACGGAGGAGAGCTGGGCTGCCGACCTGCGTCAGGCCATTGCGCTCGACGTGGAGCATATCTCTGCCTATCACCTCATCTACGAGGAGGGAACGCGGATGTACGAGATGCTTCAGCAACACCGCGTTGCGGAGGTCGACGAGGATAGCAGCGTGCGCTTCTTCGCCATGCTCATCGACCAGCTCACTGCCGCTGGCTATGAGCACTACGAGATCTCAAACTTCTGCCGCCCCGGCAGGCATTCCCGCCACAATACATCCTACTGGCAGGGCATAAAGTACCTGGGATGCGGTCCCTCGGCACACTCCTTCGACGGTGAGAGCCGTGAATGGAATATCTCGTCGCTCCACCGCTACGTGGAGGCCATTGAGGGTGGGGGACGCGACTTCGAGAAGGAGGAGCTGGATCTCACTACACGCTATAACGAATATATCATCACCACGCTGCGCACCTGCTGGGGTGCAGACCTCGCTCTGCTGGAGGAGCGCTTCGGCACGGGGATGAAGGATTACTGCCTCGCCATGGCTCGTCCATACATCGAGGATGGCAGGCTGACACTTGAAGGCGACACACTGCGACTGAGCCGTGAGGGTATATTTGTCTCCGACGGCATCATGAGCGACCTGCTGCAAGTTGACGACGATTAACCGGACTACACATTATTATATATATAGAGTATTATGAAAACGAAACTACTTTTGGCAATTGTTGCTGCAACGACACTACTGTTCGCCTCCTGCGACACCAGCAAGGAGATGACGCGCGGCATACTCTCTGTCCGTGCCTCCCTCGGCTACGATATGACTTCGCCCGAATATCTCGGAGAGAAGAGGGATACCGTGGTTCTCGACTTTATCCCTAACTCCAATATGGATTACTACTCCTCGGCTAAGGGAGGAACGAAACTCCTCCTGCCGCTTATCATATATAATATACAGAGCAGCCGCTACGACACTCGTCTGGGCGAGGGTTCACTGACCCGCACCTATCGCGAGTTCCTCACCGAAGCTATCATGGCGGAGGTGAACGGCGGACAGCCGCTGACCATGGTGAGCGATGAGGATGGGCTGAAGGGAAAGTATCGTATGTCGGTTCGCGTGGTCAATAATGTTACGACAGGCATTATAAAGAGGAGCAGCCAGGCCATCTTCTGGTTTGACGATGCCTTCTTCGCGTGGGAGAATGGTAGTGCGGGCAAGGCTGCGACCGACCTCACTCTCCACGTTACCCTCACCCGCGGCGGGCAGACGCTGCTCGACAAGGACTACACCACCCAGTATGCCGACCAGAAGAAGATCACCAATGGCGGAGATCTCTATGCCGGCGGAGCAGACTGTGTACTCTCAATGGCGGAGTCGCTCTCCATCGCCACAAAGATACTGGCCGAAAAGATTGCCTTCGAAACGGGAGCCGTAGTCGATATGGACAGAAACAATACACTCCATCACTATCTCAGGAACCATATGGCGAGAGAATGAAAAT
>CAZKNB010000037.1:0-10774 GCA_964554075.1 uncultured Bacteroides sp. | reverse complement strand
GTCGGGACATCCACGTAGCCGCCGAGGTTGCAGTCGGTGAACTCCACATTCAGAGCATCACTCATGCTGAGACCGGCACCAGCCTCGTCGACATTCACGTTGCGGAAGGCGATGCGGCGAAGGGGACTCTTCTGGGTGCCCTGGAGCACGATGGCATTCTTGCGTGCCTTGCGGCAATGCACATCGTCGACATAGATGTCATGGATATCGGTATAGTGAACATTGTCCAGACCCTCACCGGCATACTTCGAAGTGACGTAGAAGAGGTCCTCAACCTCGTCGAAAGTGCAACGGTTCACGAAGATGTTGCGGATGAAACCACCACGGTCGGGGTTCGTCTTGGCATAGATGCCACGCTTGCAGTAACCGCCGGTGGTGCAGTCCTCGATATAAACATCCTCAATGCCCGACGACATCTCGCTGCCTAGCACCACTCCGTGCAAGCCCTTGAAGCGGCAGTTGCGGATGATGATGCCTCCCGAAGGCTGGTTGGCGGCACGTCCGTCGTCATCGCGTCCGCACTTAATTGCCACGTTGTCGTCGCCATTATTGAAATCGATGTTCTCAATCAGGATGTTGCGCGAATACTCCGGGTCAATGCCGTCGTTGTTGGCAAACTTGGCGTCGTAGCTCAGGCCGCGGCACACCACATTCTCGCACTGCAACAGATGGACACACCAGAAGGGAGACTGGATGATGCGGACATCCTCGATGGTGACACCCTTGCAGCCGAAGAGCTGAACGAGGTGCGGACGAAGCCAGTAGCCCTCGCCGAAGTTGCGCTCCTCCACTGCCACACGCTCATGATTCATCTTCCTCGACAGCTGCATCGCAGGCTTCTGATTGGGCTTCCACTGCGCAAAGCTGTCACCGGCATTGCCGTCGATGGTTCCCTTACCCTTGATGGTGACATTGCTGAGCTGATAGCCATAGATGAATGGCGAATAGTTCTGGACGAAGGTTCCCTCCCACGACGTCTTCACGATGGGCAGATAGTGCGACGGATCCTGCGAGAACTTCAGCGTAGCACCCTCCTGAAGCTCCAGGCAGAGATTGCTGACCAGATGGATGGGACCATTGATGAGATACTCGCCGGCAGGCACCACGAGATGGAACTGGCCAGCCTTGGCAGCACGCTTCATAGCCTTGTCGAAAGCAGGCTTGCAGTCCCTCTTTCCGTCACCCTTGGCGCCGAAAGAGATGATGCTGACAGGCTTTGCCGTCACCGCCTGGGCACCACTGATAAGGTTCAGGATACTGTCGCGACGAGCCTCAATCTGCTCCGTGCTGTATGGCTGAGCGTTCTGCGCACATACGCCCGATGCCATCAGAGCGAAGATGCATAATGCGTTTCTAAATGTTTTCATGAATACATACTTTATGTTTTCGCAAATTTAGCTATCTTCGTCCTGAAAAACAATATGAACGAACACTGAAATTATGGATAAATTTGAATTGCTTAAGAGCTGCATGGAGTCAAACCGCTCCTATCGTAGGTTTGACAACTCACGCCGTGTGGAGCGCGCGACACTGACAGAGGTGGTCGGCCTGACCCGCTTCTGCTCGTCTGCCATGAACAAACAACCGCTGCGCTATCGCATCGTATGCGATGCCGACGAGTGTGCCAAGGTCTTCCCACTGCTGAAGTGGGCGGGCTATCTGAAGGATTGGGACGGACCGACTGAGAGCGAACGCCCGGTGGCATACCTGGTGCAGTGTCTCGACACCGACTGCATAGCCTCGTTCCCCTACTGCGACGATGGTCTGCAGCTGGAGGCCATCACTCTGGGACTGAATGCCCTGGGGCTCGGCGGATGTATCATCAAGGCTTTCAATGCCGCGAAGCTGGCGGAGGCGCTGGCGCTGCCTGCCAACCTCGAGCTGCGCTATGTGCTTGCCATCGGGTATCCGGTGGAGCAGGTCGTGATTGATGATATCGTCGACGACGACGTCAAATACTGGCGCGACGAAAAGGCCGTGCATCATGTGCCGAAGCGGACATTGGACGAAATAATAGTCAAGTAAAAATAAATCCACCCCGATGGGGTGGATTTATTTTTTTAGCTTCTTGTCACTTGCTTTACGCCCTTCACCGTTCGCAGCTTCTTGATGAGAGCCTCCAGGCGGCGGGTGTCGCTGACCATGATGGTCAACGTGCCGGAGAAGAGACCATCGTTGGAGTCTATGCCGATGGAGCGGAGCAGGATGCCCTCCTCCTTATTAATAACCGACGTAATGTTAGTCACGATACCAATATCATCGTGGCCAACCACACGCAGAGTGATTGGATACTGCGTACCCTCCGACTTACCAGCCCAGCGCGCCTTGACGAAACGATAGCCGAAGCGCTCACGCATCTGATCAGCGTTGGGACAGTCGGTGCGATGGATCTTGATGCCACCGTTGACCGTGACAAAGCCGAAGACATCGTCGCCATAGATTGGGTTACAACACTTCGCCAGCTTGAAGTCCAGCCCCTTGAGGTTCTGGTCGATGACCAGCACATCCTCCTTGGCACCCTTGCCATCCTCCGGCGTCTGCTGCAGGCTATAGCCGTCGGCACTGCGTGCAGGCAGAGGCTCGTGGGTCTCGGTCTCGCTGCGCTTCTGCTCCAGATAGCTCTCCATCATGTCGTTGACGTCGAGCGTACCCTCGGCAATGGCGCGATAGAAGTCGGTCACCACCTTATATCCCAGGCGCTTGATCATACGCATCATCACGCCCTCCTCATACTCAATCTTACGATTCTTGAACTTGCGCTCCACGGTCTCCTTGGCGAAGTCAATCTGCTTGGCAGCCATCTCCTTCAGCGCCTGACGAATCTTGGTACGCGCCTTTGAGGTGGTCACAATCTTCAGCCAGTCGCTCTTCGGAGTCTGCGAGTTGGAGGTCATCACCTCCACCTGATCGCCGCTGTTGAGCGTCTGGCGCAGCTGAGCGTTGCGTCCGTTCACCTTTGCGCCGATACACTTGCAGCCCAGCTTACTGTGGATGTTGAAGGCAAAGTCGAGCACGGTGGCACCCTTCGGCAGTTTGAAGAGGTCACCCTTCGGAGTGAAGACGAACACCTCATCCTCGTAGAGATCCATCTTAAACTGATCCATCATCTTCAGCGAATCGTTGTCGGGGTTCTCCAGAGCCTCGCGCACCGTCGTAAGCCACTCGTCCAGTCCGCTCTCGCCCTTCACGCCCTTGTAGCGCCAGTGAGCGGCAAGACCGCGTTCGGCAATCTCGTCCATGCGTCGCGTACGAATCTGCACCTCCACCCATTTACCCTCGGGTCCCATCACGGTGATGTGGAGCGACTCGTAGCCATTGCTCTTCGGGATGGAGAGCCAGTCGCGCAGGCGCTTCGGGTTAGGCTGATACATATCGGTAACGATTGAGTAGACCTGCCAGCACTCCTGCTTCTCCTTGTCGGGCTCAGAGTCGATGATGATACGGATGGCAAAGAGGTCGTAGATGCCTTCGAAAGCCGTCTTCTGCTTCTGCATCTTGTTCCAGATGGAGTGGATAGACTTCGTACGACCCTTGATGTCGAACTTCAGTCCCGCCTCCTCGACCTTCTTCTTGACCGGGGCGATAAACTGAGCAATATACTTGTCACGCGCCTCCTTGGTGGCGTTGAGTTTATCCTTGATGAAATAGTAAGTATCGCGTTTGGTGTACTTCAGCGAGAGGTCCTCCAGCTCCGATTTCAGCTTGTAGAGGCCCAGTTTGTGGGCCAGCGGAGCGTAGAGATAGGCAGCCTCGTTGGCCACCTTGACGCGGTCCTCCTCGTTGTCGGTGTTGCCAATGCGTCGCATGATGTTGACGCGGTCGGCAATCATGATCAGGATGACACGCATATCCTCGGCGAAGGAGAGAAGCAGGTTGCGGAAGTTCTCCGACTCGATTGCCGGGCTCTTGGTGTAGAGCTCGTTGGTCTTGACCAGTCCGCGTATGATGCTTGCCACGTCGTCGCCGAACTCGCTGCCGACCTGTTCGAGCGAGAGCAGTCCACCCTTCACAATCTCGTGGAGCATGATGCCCACGATGCACGCACCCTTCATGCCAATCTCGTCGGCAACGATCACGGAGGTCTGCAGATCCTTCAGCACGGGGTTCATGCCGAAGTTGTTCCTCTGGAGTCTCTTTGAGACCATACCCTCGGCGATATAATGTTTCAGGCGGGCAATCTTCTCGCGACCGATGCTCTCGGCCGACGAAGCATAGAGTTTGCGATAGAGCGAAAGGAGCTCACGACGCTCATCCTCAGTAAAATATATAGTACTATCCATCATCAAATCATTTTTCATTCGACATTTATATTCTCGGTTATCCCACTTCAAAAATACATAGAAATATGTTTTACGACCGTAAAAGTAGTTTTTTTTATAAAAAGAAAGTAGTTAATTGAAAGATTTTGTAATTTTGTGACATATAATATAAACAAATTCATACTTATGATAACACCACAAGACCAGGAGCAGCTGAAGGCCAAGGGCATTTCAGAGGCTCAGATAGCGGCACAGCTGTCATGCTTTGAGAAGGGTTTTCCATATTTGAAATTAAGTGCAGCTGCCTCTATCGAGAAGGGCATCCTTAAACCTACTGCCGAGGAGGAGGAGCGACTGCTCAACGTATGGGACAACTACCGTAAGGAGAACAAGAAGGTGGTAAAGTTCGTTCCTGCTTCAGGAGCAGCCAGCCGCATGTTCAAGAATCTCTTCGAGTTTCTTGAGGCTGACTATGAGGTTCCGACCACCGACTTCGAGAAAAAGTTCTTCGACAACATCCACCATTTCGCATTCTTCAAGGATCTCAACTCTGCCTGCCTGAGGGTAGCCGAGCGCAGTGTCGACACGCTTATCGCATGCGGTAAGTATAAGATTGTAGTCTTCACTCTGCTCAATGCCGACGGACTGGGCTACGGTCAGCTTCCTAAGGGTTTGCTGCTCTTCCACAACTACGAGGATGGCGCACGCACTCCGCTCGAGGAGCATCTCGTCGAGGGAGCTCTCTACGCTGCCGGAAACGACGGCAAGGTGAACGTCCACTTCACCGTTTCGCCCGAGCACAGAGCCATGTTCGAGTCGCTCACCGAGGACAAGAGCGGAAAGTATGCCAAGGAGCACGGCGTCAGCTACTCCATCAGCTTCTCTGAGCAGAAGCCGGCAACCGACACCATCGCTGCCGACATGGACAACAAGCCATTCCGCGACAACGGCAAACTGCTGTTCCGTCCGGGTGGTCACGGCGCACTCATCGAGAACCTCAACGACCTCGATGCCGACGTCGTCTTCATCAAGAACATCGACAACGTGGTGCCCGACCGTCTGAAGGATGCCACCGTACGCTACAAGAAGCTGATTGCCGGCGTACTGGTAAGCCTGCAGAAGAAGGCGTTCGAATACCTCGAACTGCTCGAGAGCGGCAAGTACACCCACGACCAGATAATCGAGATCCTGCAGTTCGTACAGAAGGAGCTCTTCTGCAAGAACCCCGACACCAAGAATCTTGAGGATGCCGAGCTGGTCATCTATCTGAAGAAGAAACTGAACCGCCCGATGAGAGTGTGCGGAATGGTGAAGAACGTCGGTGAGCCCGGCGGCGGTCCGTTCCTCGCCTACAACCCCGACGGAACAATCTCTCTGCAGATTCTTGAGAGCTCACAGATCGACATGAAGGACCCCGAGAAGAAGGCTATGTTCGAGAAGGGCACACACTTCAACCCCGTCGACCTGGTTTGCGCCATCCGCGACTACAAGGGCGGCAAGTTCGACCTCACCAAGTTCGTCGACCCAGCCACAGGATTCATCTCCTACAAGTCAAAGAGCGGCAAGGACCTCAAGGCCCTCGAGCTGCCGGGACTCTGGAACGGCGCCATGAGCGACTGGAGCACCGTCTTCGTAGAGGTGCCTCTGGCTACATTCAATCCGGTGAAGACCGTAAACGATTTGCTTAGAGATCAGCATCAGTGATTAATCTGACAAAGACAATAACGGCAGGATGGCTGGCTCTCACGCTCGCCACCCTGCCTGCTTATTCTCAGGAGGAGATAAGCCCCGACACCGCCCGTGTTCACCACAGGCTGGCTGTCGAGACTCGTCCTGAATATGTCTTTGGCACCAACGACTTCCTCCGCGGACTCAACACGAGCGGAAAGAGCATCAACTATGCCAACTCCTTCCACCTCACCTACAGCTTCCGCTACAATCCCGGCAGCAAGCAGTACAGCCTCTATGGCGACTCCTACCAGGGCATCGGACTCGGCCTCTACTCCTACAATGACAAGAGCGAGATAGGCTCCCCGTTCACCATCTACGTGTTCCAGGGCTCACGCCTCGCACGCCTCGGTCAGCGCGCCTCGCTGAACTATGAATGGGGCTTCGGACTCTCCTGCGGATGGCACCCCCACAACATGCTGACCAACCCCTACAACGGCGGCGTAGGTTCACAGATGAATGCCTACGTCAATGCCGGAATCTATCTGGACTTCGTGCTGACCAGGCATCTGGACCTCATTGCGGGCGCATCGTTCACCCACTTCAGCAACGGCAACACCAGCTACCCCAACGCCGGCATCAACAATGGCGGAGGGCGCATCGGAGTGGTCTACTACATGAACCGCAACGAGCGTAAGTTACCCGACAGGCTTCCCGGAGCCATCAACCACGACTTCCGCCCTCACCTCTCCTACGACCTTACGCTGTTTGGCGCATGGCGTCACGGCTACACCACCATCGACGGAGAGAGATACTCGCTCCGCGACACCTACCCCGTGGCGGGACTGAGCTTCGCCACGATGTACGACCTCCATCGCAAGTTCCGTGCGGGCCTCTCGCTCGACGCCACCTACGACGGCAGCGGCAACCTCAGGATTGAGGATCCCGTAATCAGTGAGCTGGGCGTGGTGAAGTCCTACAGCAGAGCGGTAAGGCCGGGCTTCGGCGACCAGCTGTCAGTGGGCCTTTCAGCCAGGTTTGAGTATGTGATGCCCTTCTTCACCATTGCAGCGGGAATGGGACATAACTTCATCCACAGCACGGGCGACATGCGGGGATTCTATCAGACGCTGACGCTGAAGATCAGGCTTTCCGAGGCGCTCTACCTCAATGTGGGCTACAACCTGAAGGACTTCAGGACCCCCAACCACCTGATGCTGGGAATGGGATGGCGATTCGGGTCGCTTCGCTCCAAAGTAGAAAGTAGGAAGTAGAAAGTAGGAAGTGGCCATGCGGGGTCATGGCGCTTCGGGATAAACAAAAAACGGCTCCCGCTTTCGCAAGAGCCGTATCTGTATGCCGCAGCAGCAAGTGCAGCATAACCCTTTATTTCATTGAACCACCGATAATGTCGAGCAGCTCGTTTGTGATGGCCTGCTGGCGGCCCTTGTTGTACTGCAGAGTAAGCTCCTGAAGGAGATTCTCGGCATTGTCCGTCGCAGCCTGCATCGCCATCAGGCGCGCAGCATGCTCGGAGGCCACAGAGTCCATCGCAGCGGTGAACATCGACTGGCAGAGCGTCTGAGGCAACAGCGCATTGATGAGCTCCTCAGCCGAAGGCTCAACGATGTAGTTGTTCACCATTCCCTCATGCCTCTCCTCGGCCTCTCCCTCGCCCGAAAGCGCCTGGAGGTCGATAGGCAGGAAGCACTGGCGCGTCAGTTTCTGCGAACCAGCCGACTTGAAGTGGTGGTAGATAATCTCCACGCGGTCCACCCCCTTCTCCACGAACAACTTCATGAGAAGCTGAGCCAGCCCCGCAGCCTCGACGAACGTCGGCTTGTTGACAAGCGACTGGTAGACGCCCGTCTTGGCCAGTCCAGCCTTGCTGACTGCATCCTCCACCTTCTTGCCAGCCACGTAGACCAGGATATTCTCCTTGCCCAGCGCCTTATACTCCTCGACAAAGGCATTGAAGGCCTTGACGACGTTCGAGTTGAAAGCGCCGCACAGCGAACTGTTCGACGCGAACATCACCACAGCGACCCTCTTCACCTCTCTCACCTCGGTGTATGGCGACTCCACAGAGACATCTCCGCTCAGAAAGTTGCGCAACATCTTGTCGAGCTGCGACTGATATGGCAACATGTTTCTGATGGACAGCTCCGCCTTGTGAAGCTTGGCCGAAGCCACAAGCTTCATGGCAGAAGTTATCTTTCGTGTGCTCTGCACAGAGCCGATTCTGGTTTTTATCTCTTTTAGTGAAGCCATTTAAATCTATCGTTTAATAGTGTTCCTACTAGCGTCCCCGACGACGGCATCATTTGTCAGCGAACTGCTTTGACACCTTGTCGGCTGTCTCCTCGAGAATCTTCTTCACCTCGTCGTTGATGACGCCCTTCTTGAGCACGTCGAGCACATCCGCCTGATGGCTGATGGCAAGAGTGTCGAGGAAGGTAGTCTCAAAGTCGCGCACACTGTCGATAGGCACGTTGCGAAGCAATCCCTTCACGCCGCAGTAGAGGATGGCAATCTGCTTCTCCACAGCCATAGGGCTGTACTGAGGCTGAATCAGGAGGCGAGTGTTCTTACGTCCCTTGTCGAGGATAAGAGCAGTCACGGGGTCCATGTCGCCGCTGAACTTAGAGAATGCCTCAAGCTCACGATACTGAGCCTGCTCAATCTTCAGCGTACCAGCCACGCTCTTCATCGCCTTTATCTGTGCGTTACCGCCGACACGCGATACAGAGACGCCGACATTGATAGCCGGACGGTTACCCTGGTTGAAGAGGTCGGTGTCGAGGAAGATCTGACCATCGGTGATAGAGATCACGTTGGTCGGGATGTAGGCCGACACGTCGCCTGCCTGAGTCTCGATGATAGGCAGCGCTGTGAGCGAACCACCACCCTTGACGATGCCCTTCAGGCTCTCGGGGAGGTCGTTCATCTGAGCGGCAACCTCCTGCTGGTTGATGATGCGTGCAGCACGCTCCAGCAGACGAGAATGCAGGTAGAAGATATCACCCGGATAGGCCTCACGACCAGACGGACGGCGCAGGATCAATGACACCTCACGATAGGCAACGGCCTGCTTTGAGAGGTCGTCATAGACAACCAGAGCGTCGCGGCCGGTGTCGCGGAAGTACTCACCGATGGCAGCACCCGCAAACGGTGCGTAGTACTGAACGGCAGCAGGCTCACCCGCTGTAGCGGCAACCACGATGGTATAGTCCAGGGCGCCATGCTCACGCAACGTGTTGACGATAGATGCCACAGTCGAACCCTTCTGACCGATGGCTACATATATACAATAGACAGGATGGCCTGCCTCATAGTTAGAACGCTGATTGATGATAGTGTCGATGGCGATAGATGTCTTACCGGTCTGACGGTCACCAATGATAAGCTCACGCTGACCGCGGCCGATAGGGATCATGGCATCGACAGCCTTCAGTCCTGTCTGCAACGGCTGGTTCACCGGCTGACGGTAGATGACACCCGGCGCCTTGCGCTCCAGCGGCATCTCAAACAGCTCTCCCTCGATGGCACCTTTGCCGTCGAGCGGTTCACCCAGAGGGTTGATGATACGTCCCAGCACTCCGTCGCCAACCTTGATAGAGGCGATACGCTTGGTACGCTTCACGGTGAAGCCCTCCTTAATCTTATCAGTAGCACCGAGCAACACAGCACCGACATTGTCCTCCTCAAGGTTCATGACAATAGCTTTCACTCCGTTGTCGAACTCCAGCAACTCGCCGGCCTGGGCGTTGTTCAATCCGTAGATACGCGCCACACCGTCGCTCACCTGGAGCACCGTGCCCACCTCGTCAAGCTGCACGTGGCTGTCAATGCCCTCGAGCTGCTGACGCAACACGTCGGAGACTTCGCTAACTTTTATGTTCTCAGATATCATACTATTCTCCTATTCTTTTCAATTAACTGTTGTTTCAAGAGCCTCAGTTGTGTTGCCACACTTGCATCGAGGCGCATGCCGTTGTAGTCGAAGATGAAGCCCCCCTCGATCGACGGGTCGACCTCGGTGGTAAGCTCCATGGTGACATGCATGGCGTGGCCAGACGATGTCCTGATATGCTCCTCTGTCCTGGCATCGACGGGGACGGCAGTGATAAGGCGTCCCACACCGATTTTCTCCTTAGCACGATACAAATCCAGAAACGACAGGCTGATGAACTGCAAGAACGACTCGCGGCGCTCCTTCAGCACCAGTCGGAAGAAGCGTGAAAGCTCCTCGCTGACCTTGCCGTCGCCGGCTGTAGCCGCACACATCAGCGCATACTTGTCGTCGGCCGGCACCACCGGATTGGCGATGGCGGCACGCAGGTCGGAGTTGGAAGCCAAGTTGCGCGACAGGACGCCGACCTCGCCGTAGAGCTTGGTCTCCGCCTTTCGTCCCTCGGCAAACGCCATGAGAGCCCTGGCATAACGCATTGAAACGATTCCTGTATCCATATTTCCTTCTCTATACGTTAATACTGTGTGTCACAGTTTTTACACATTCTAGTTCTTCATCTCCATCACCTCGTCGAGCATACGGTCAATCATCGCCATCTGCTCGTCGTTGCTTTCCAGATTCTTACGCAGTACCTTCTCGGCTATGTCGACAGAGAGTGCAGCCACCTCGCGGCGGATGTCGCGGATAGCGTCATCCTTTTCAGCCTGAATCTGCTTCTTAGCCTCATCAACCTGCTTGCGGGTGAGCGCCTCTGCCTGGCTGCGCGCCTCGCTTATGATGCGTTCGCGCTCCGCCATAGCCTCCTTCAGTATTCGTCCTTGCTCTTTGTTAGCATTAAGTACAATTGCCTCTCCCTCCTCTTTTATGCGTGCCA
>CAZKNB010000036.1:0-10903 GCA_964554075.1 uncultured Bacteroides sp. | reverse complement strand
TCATGAATGTTGCAGCCATCATCAACAAAGCGGAGCAGATTACTCTTTTCTTCATTTCTATATTTTGTTATTTAGTTATTTCAAATTTTCAAACTCGATGGCAGCGAGTATGAACGACCCCACTGACTTCGGGTCATTGTCGATCACAGGCTCACCGATATAGTATGCGAAGCTACCGTCGCGGTTAGTCTTACCGCCAAGTCCGGCCACGGCACAACAGTTAGTGATGGAGTAGGAGCCATCCTTCTCCTCGCGCAGGAACTGCTTCACGATGCCGTTGAAGGCCTTTGTCACAGCCGGCTTATACTCCTTGGCAGAGATATAGCCCTTGTTGATGGCCTTGCTGAGGAAGTAGACGAAGAGCGCCGATGCCGACGACTCCAGGTAGTTGCCTTCGCGGCCGCCCTGGTTGGTCACCTGCCACCATGTGCCTGTCTCCTCATCCTGATACTTCACCAATCCCTTGGCCAGGGTATCCACCAGCGAGAGAAGCTCCTCGCGACCCTCGGCATCCTTCGGCAGGAAGTCGAGCACGTCGACAATGGCAGCCGAATACCAGCCTATGCTGCGGCTCCAGAGGTTTGGCGAACAACCCGTCTCCTTGTTTGCCCAGATCTGAGAGCGAGTCTCGTCCCAGCCGTGGAAGAAGAGCCCTGTCTGTGGGTCGTAGGTGTGCTTGGCGATGAGAGTGATCTGCTTCACAACCTCGGCGAACTGCTTGGTGTCGCCGAAGGTAGCGCCATACTGTGCCAGGTAGGGCGAAGCCATGAAGATGCCGTCGAGCCACATCTGGTTGACGTATGTCTTCTTGTGCCAGAAGCCGCCCTCGCTGGTGCGTGGCTGCTCGCTCATCTGCTTCGTCAGCGTGTCCATCGCCACCTTGTAGCGGCGGTCCTTGCTCTCAGCGTAGAGGTCGAAGAGAATCTTACCCGCGTTCACGTTGTCGATGTTGAACGAGAGGTAGTTCATCTTGATGCGACCCTCGGCATTGATGAGGCTGTCGGCGTAGATCTTGGCGTAGTCGTAGTACTGACGGTCGCCTGTGTGATGCCACAGCTCAAGCATGGACTTGACCACAAGTCCGTGGGTGTAGCCCCAGCGGGGCACCTTAGCCTTCTCGATCATCCATGGCTCGGGGAATCTCTTCATCTCCGACTGTGCCATCTTCACGCTCCAGAGGCTCTTGTCAACTCGCTGTTTTGCAGAGCTGCACGAGGTCAGCGCCATTGTCGCCACCAGGCAGCCGCATAGGATAAAACTGAATATCTTGTTCATAAAAAGGGTTATTTACCAATTACGACATACTCTTTTCCTGCCTCTGTAGCAAGGTCGTAGAGGTATGTCTTCTTGAGATTTATCTTGTTGAGCAATGTCTTGCCGGTCTCGTTGATGAGTGGCTCGGCAACCTCAGTAAGGCTGTAGAGGCTGTTCGTATTCTCGCCCTTGGCTGCCTTCAGGCCGTTGCAAGTGAGCTTGTTGGCTGAACGGAGTCGGCAGTTGCCGCCGATGCGCGACTTGATGACGAGGCGTGTCACCTTGCCCTTAGCCCATGTCATGTCGATCTCGAAGCCACCGCGTGCCACAAGACCCTTCACGCTTCCCTCGCTCCACTGGTCGGGGATGGCGGGCAGCAGGTAGATGAATCCGTCGTGGCTCTGCATCAGCATCTCAGCCACACCAGCCGTACAACCGAAGTTGCCGTCAATCTGGAAGGGTGGGTGAGCGTCGAAGAGGTTAGGATATGTTCCGCCCTTCTTCTTCTCGTTGCGTACGAGTGTCAGCTGGTCGCCGATAAGCTTGTAGGCGTGGTTGCCGTCGAGCAGGCGAGCCCAGAGGCAGACCTTCCATCCCATGCTCCATCCTGTTGATGGGTCGCCGCGTGCGATGAGCGATGTGCGTGCCGCGTCGGTGAGTTCCGGTGTGCGGAAGGGAGATATCTGGTTGCTCGGGAAGAGTCCGTAGAGGTGAGAGACGTGGCGATGTGTATCCTCCGGGTTGTCCCAGTCGTTCATCCACTCCTGCAGCTGGCCCCAGCGTCCAATCTGTAGCGGAGCCATCTCCTTCAGTCTCTCCTGGAGGTGAGCGGCAAACTCCTTGTCGGTGTCGAGGATTGACGATGCAGCGATTACCTCGTTCCAGAGGTCGAAGATCAGCTCGTTGTCCATGGTGACTCCGGCAGCAGTAGTTGCCTTGCCGTTGCTTCCGGCGTGAGTGTTCTCGGGTGAGTTGCTAGGACAAGCTACGAGCCATCCGTGCACCGGCTCCTTCACCATTGTGTTGTCGAAGAACTGTGCAGCGCCCTTCAGGATAGGGTAGACCGAGCTGAGGAACTCCTTGTCGCCGCTGTAGAGATACTTCTCCCAGAGGTGACGGCAGAGCCATGCGCCGCCCGAAGCCCACATGCCCGAGGGAGCCTTGTCGATGGAACCTGTGACGCGCCAGATGTCGGTGTTGTGGTGGAGCACCCATCCGTCAACGCCATACATCGTCTTCGCTGACTCGCGGCCAGTCTCGCTGACCTCGCGGATGAGCTGCATCAGTGGCTCGTTCATCTCGGTGAGGTTGGTCGACTCTGACGGCCAGTAGTTCATCTCAAGGTTGATGTTGCAGGTATATTTGCTATCCCATGACGGGAACATCTTGTCGTTCCAGATGCCCTGGAGGTTGGCAGCCTGTCCGCCCGGCTGTGATGAGCAGATGAGCAGGTAGCGGCCGAAGTTGAAGTATGTGCTTACCAGGAAGTTATCATTGTTCGCCTTGAAGTTCTCCACGCGCTTGTCGGTGGTCAGGTCGGCAAACTTATCCTCGCCGAGGTCGAGCTTCACGCGGCTCATCAGAGCGTCGAAGAAGTCGAACTGCTCCTTCTCGGCAGTGGCGTAGTCCGCCTTCATACCCTCGTGGAGATACTCTGTGGCGCGTGCTGCGCAGTCGCCCTTGCAGTCCTTATAGTCGTTGAAGCTTGTTCCTATTGAGAGGTAGATTGTAGCCTCGTCGGCATTCTCGATGCTGAGCACACCGTCCTGCGATGTCTGGCGTCCGCCCTTGATGGTGGCAGCCATGCGGCCCTGGAACTCCACCTTACCCTTCAGTCCCTCGTGCCATGAAGATACTCCGGTGAGCGATGTCTCGCCATCCTTGCTCTCAATCATCACGTCGGCGTGGGGCGAAGTCATCGAAGCGTTACAGCTGATGCGTCCCGGTTTGTCGGCAGTGAGATGTATCATGACCACCTGACGGGTGAACGATGTAATCATCTCGCGCTTGTAGCGCACTCCGTCCACCTTGTAGGTCACCACGGTGCGTGCCGAGTCGAGGCTCAGCTCACGACGATAGTCTGTGTAGCGGTTATGTCCGGGGAATGAGATGTAGAGGTCACCGAATGGCTGATAGGGCATACCCTGGTTAGTCTTCGACATCACCTTCTCGGTAGCGAGATTCTGTGCCTCAAGATATTTGCCTGCGAACACCAGTTCGCGAATCTTCGGGATGTTCGCCAGTGCGTCGGGGTTGGCATTGTTGTTGGGCTGTCCTGCCCAGATAGTCTCTTCGTTGAGCTGCAGGTGCTCGCTGGCTGGACCACCGAACACCATAGCGCCGAGACGTCCGTTGCCTAGTGGCAGGGCCTCGGTCCACACCTGTGCCGGACGGTCGTACCAGAGCTTGTGGGTCTGAGCCGACAGCGTCAGTGTGCCTGCAAGGAGCAGGAGTGAAAAGTAGCGTTTCATATTCATCGTTTGTAGTTAATATATTCTATTATTATACTAACTAAGACGTGAAACGCCCTTTTATGTACTCTAAGTGGAGTGGGGATTTACTCTTCGTAGTCGTCGTGACCCTTGAGCGTCGGGAGGCATATCTTATACTTCACCGCCAGGATGCGCGCCATGAAGACAGAGACACCGCTGATGACCTGAGTGGCAATCGGGTTGAGGCCGAGGAGGTCGAGCAGCCAGTAGACCACACCGCCAGCCACGCATGCCATGGCGTAGATCTCCTTGCGGAAGATGAGCGGAATCTCGTTGATCAGCACGTCGCGGATTACGCCGCCGGCAGCGCCGGTCAGGGCTCCCATGATGATTCCCACCCAGTAGGAGTAGCCCAGCACGAGGCTCTTGCCCATGCCTACCACGGTGAATAGCGCCAGACCAATGCTATCGAAGATAAAGAAGGTGTTGCGCAGGTGGATGAGATACTTGCCGAAAAGAATTACCCAGATGAGTGCCAGGCCGGTACAGGTGATGTAGACGGGACTCTCCATCCATACGGGAGTGACGCCGAGCATGAGGTCACGCATCGTACCGCCGCCGATGGCAGTGACAAGTCCGACCACGTATGCGCCAAACCAGTCGAAGCGCTTAGCCGACGCCAGTCGGATACCACTGATGGCGAATGCGAATGTTCCGATAAAGTCCAGAATCTGGACGAACGTAGGTATTTCTATTTCCATTTCCATTGTTAGAGCTCTGTTTCTATGAATTCGGCTGCAAAGGAATGAAAATATCGTGACATATCAAACAGTGGAATGCCTCAATTTTTTAAGTTTCTTATGTAGTTAATCCGTGGCCGGAGTCCGGTTTATTTAGCCTTCTCCTCCGTTCCCTTCAGCTCCTCCGGCAGTCCGCTCTCTACAGCTTCGTATGCCTCTTGCATGGTTGCGCGGATGTTCTCCGTGCCGCGTCCCTTGGGTGGAATAGGGGTGTGGATGGTCATTGTCATCGGATGGCGCTGAATCCATTTTCCCGTGCGTGGCAGTATCTGGAATGAACCGTTGATCGTGACGGGGACAACAGAGAGCTGGAGGTCGTCAGCCAGCTGGAAGGCTCCCTTCTTGAAGGCGCCAAGTCGGCCTGTATATGTGCGCGAGCCCTCGGGGAAGACCACGAGCGAAGTGCCGTTGACAAGCGATGCCTCCGCCTTCTCAATCGTTTCGCGCACCTTGCTCGGAGCCGAGCGGTCCACGAAGATATGTCCGGCGCTCTCGCACGCCTTGCCTACGAACGGAATCTTGCGCAGGCTCTTCTTCATCATCCATTTGAAGTTACGGCCTATGTAGCCATAGACCAGGAATATGTCGAACGCACCCTGATGGTTGGGCACGAAGATATACGATGTGCGTGGGTGGAGCTTCTCGGCGCCGTTGACCTTCACCGGGATAAGCAGCAGGATGCAGATGAGTTTCGACCAGATGCGTCCGGGATAGTAGCCCCAGAAGTGGGCGCCGCCCAGGAGTGAGCCGATGGTGGTGGTAAGTGCTGTCAGGATAGTCAGAACCAGCAGCACAGGGAGTGCAAAGCAGACCTGATAGAGATTGTAGAGTATCTTCATGGTGTGTGTTTGGTATTTTTATGGTTACACTATTCAGCTGGCAAATATAGTAATCTTCTTCACCATTGTGTTATCTAAAGCAAATTATTTTTTTTCATTGCGAACAATGGAACTGTAGAGGCGCTGTTCTGAAAAAATATTTCTAAAATAGTTGTATATTGTGGGCAGAATAGTTGA
The DNA here is from genome assembly GCA_964554075.1 of uncultured Bacteroides sp. GTDB lineage: Bacteria > Bacteroidota > Bacteroidia > Bacteroidales > Bacteroidaceae > Bacteroides. The sequence goes on along the minus strand of CAZKNB010000036.1, from coordinate 5,401 downwards.
ATTATCTGTATATTTGCGCTGCCGAATTAACAAATATATGGCAAAAAAGAAGATGAAGTTCCAACTTAAACTCTTGATTGTGCTCATTGTAGCACTGGTGAACGTCGCCTTCGCCCGTGGCGCTGGTGACGATAAAAGCGTGTTGCTCATCGCTTCCTACGGCGCTTCTGAACGTCGTGTGGCCAGCACTGTGAATGAATTCCGGGATCGGTGCGCCGAGCATGGAGTGACCGCCAACATACACGTCGAGAGCATAGATTGTCAGAGCTTCCTCGAGATACGCGAGTGGAAGGGACGCATGGAGAAGATCTTCGAGCGCTACAGCGGCGACAGCATCCCCGACGTAATAGTCATCTGGGGCCAGGAGGCTGCAGCAGCCTACCGAAGCGTGGATGCCGACAAGCGCCCCGACGTTCCTGTGGTCTCAGCCAACATGAGCCGCACAATGATTGACTTCCCTTCCGACACCATCGACGTCCGCACATGGATGCCTGCCTCACGCGACCGCCTCGACGACCTTCACCTCTATCCCAACGTGAAGTACTCCTTCTACTACGACTACGACATCGTCAGCAACATAGACCTCATCCGCATGCTCTACCCGAAGACCAAGAACATAGCCTTCGTGTCGGACTGCAGCTACGGTGGAGTGGTGATGCAGGCGCTGGTGCGTAAGGAGATGGAGGGATTCCCCGACATGAAGCTCATCATGATTGACGGACGAACCAACACACTCTATACAGCCATCGAGAAGCTTAGGAAGCTGCCGCGCAACACAGCCATCATCCTCGGAACTTCATGGCGTGTCGACATGAGCGGCGAGACATTCAGCTCCAACCGCCTCTACGACCTGCTCGACAGCGACATCCAGCTGCCGGTGTTCACCTGCGCAGCCGTCGGATTGGGCTACGGAGCCATCGGAGGTGTGATGCCTAAGTTCCGTCCGCTGGGACGCGAGATGGCCGACGGCGCCGTACAGTTCCTCGAACACCCCGAGATTTCCTACAACAAGATAACACTTATCCCCACGAAGTGCATCCTCGACTACAGCAAGGTTGAAGACATGGGTCTCGACCTCAACAACCTGCCCTACGACATCGAGGAGATCAACCATCCCGTCAGCTTCTACGAGCAGTATAAGAGTCAGATCTGGACAGCCCTCTTCTTCCTCGGAATGTTGATCATTTGCTTCCTGGGACTTCTCTACGCCTACATCCGCATCAAGGGTCTCAACGTCTCTCTGATGAAGTCGGAGGTAGAGCTTCGTGCTGCCAAGGAGAAGGCAGAGGAGAGCAACCGCCTGAAGAGCTCCTTCCTCGCCAACATGAGCCACGAGATCCGCACACCGCTCAACGCCATCGTGGGCTTCACCGACGTGCTTACGCTCGGCGGACTCTCGCCCGAGGAGATGAAGGAGTACAACGCCATAATCAACTCAAACGCATCGGCTCTGCTCCGTCTGATCAACGATATCCTCGACCTCTCACGCCTCGAGGCAGGACGAGACAAGCTGGAGATTGACACCTACGACGTCATCTCCGTATCGCGCATGGCGCTCGACTCCGTGGCTGTCACCTGCGACAAGCCAATCGAGTTTAAGTTCGACTCCAAGTTCGAAACATATCCGATGAACACCGATATGCATCGTCTGCGTCAGGTGCTCACCAACCTGCTCACCAATGCGGGCAAGTTCACCGAGCAGGGCAGCATCACCCTCAGCATCTCGCTGAACAGGGAGGACAGAAAGCTGGTATTCTCTGTCACCGACACCGGCTGCGGAGTACCTGCCGAGAAGCAGGCCACCATCTTCGGACGATTCGAGAAGCTGAGCGAGTACACCCAGGGTGCAGGTCTCGGACTCTCAATCTGTAAGCTCATCGTCACCAAGCTGGGCGGTGACATCTGGGTTGACCCGAACTACACCGACGGAGCACGCTTCGTCTTCACCCATCCTCTTGACCTTGAGGCGAATGTCCATCATGAGGAGACGCTGATGAAGGAGTAGGAGAGAGACGTTGCTGTTCTCTCCGTATAGACTTGAAAACAACAACAACTAAAACTATAATTGAACTAATGATTAAGCAACTCTTTGCTACCTGTGCTTTGGCGCTCGGATGCGTGTGCGGCAGCTTCGCGCAAGATAAGACCGTAGTGCTTAAGATTCTTGAGACTACCGACGTACATGGCAGTTTCTACCCCGTCAACCTCATCACCAATGAGGCTAAGGATGGCGGACTGGTGCGCGTCAGCACCTATGTCAACCAGATGCGTAAGCGTCATGGCGACCATCTCCTGCTCTTCGACAATGGCGACATCCTTCAGGGACAGCCGTCGGTCTACTACTATAATTATATGGACACAACCTCCACCCATCTCTGCTCTGCCATGATGAATACCATGCGCTACGACGTAGGCAATCTTGGCAACCACGACATTGAGACGGGACGCAGCGTCTTCGAGCGCTGGGCGAGGGAGTGCAACTTCCCTATACTTGGTGCCAACGTGATCGACACGACTACCGGCGAACCGGCCTTCGAGCCCTACAAGGTCTTTGAGCGCGACGGCGTCAAGGTGGCTGTGCTCGGCCTGCTGACCCCCGCCATCCCCGAATGGCTCCCCGAGGCATTGTGGCGCGGACTGCGCTTCGACCCTATGGTCGAGACTGCCGAGAAGTGGGTTAAGATAATCCGCGAGCGCGAGAATCCCGACGTACTGATTGGCCTCTTCCATTCCGGCCGTGAAGGCGGACTCGAGGGCGAGAACTGCTCCATGGAGATAGCAGCCAAGGTGCCCGGCTTCGACGCCCTGATGATTGGTCACGACCACAAGAAGAGCTGCCGCAAGGTGGTGAATGTCAACGGCGACACAGTGCTCGTGGTCAACCCCGCCAACAACGCCATGCGCGTGGCAGAGATCACCGTTAAGGTGAAGTTCGACGCCGAGGGCAACCGCATCGGCAAGAAGTTGAACGCCAACCTGGTCGACGTAAGCAAGATGGAGGTCGACTCAGCCTTCCTCGAGAAGTTCACTGAGCAATACAACAAGGTGAGCGAGTTCGTTTCGCAGAGGGTGGGACGAATCACCAAGCCCATCACCACCAAGGATGCCTACTTCGGTTCCTCATCCTTCATCGACCTTATCCATTCGCTCCAGCTTGCCATCTCCGGTGCCGACATATCGCTGACAGCTCCCCTCTCGTTCAACGCACAGATTGACAAGGGCGACATCTACGTACGCGACATGTTCAACCTATATAAATATGAGAACCTGCTCTACACGATGCGACTCACCGGCCGCGAGATTAAGGATGAGCTGGAGATGTCCTACTACCTCTGGACACGCCAGATGACATCGTCCGACGGCGACCTCCTCTGGTTCAGCAAGCAGATGAAGGATGGCAACATCCAGCTCGAGAACATGAGCTTCAACTTCGACTCCGCTGCCGGAATCATCTATACGGTCGACGTCACCAAGCCACGCGGAGAGAAGGTGACAATCGTCAGCCTCGCCAACGGCAAACCATTCGACCTCGATGCATGGTACACCGTGGCGGTCAACTCATACCGCGGCAACGGCGGAGGCGCACTGCTCACCCAGGGCTCGGGCATCAGCAAGGAGGAGCTGCAGCGCAGAATCATCTCCTCGACCGACAAGGACCTCCGCTTCTACCTGATGGAGTACATCAAGGAGCACAAGGTGGTGAAACCGAAGGCAATGGGGCAGTGGAAGTTCATTCCCGAGGCATGGACAAAGCCTGCGGCGAAGCGAGACTATCAGAAACTATTCGGCGAGAGATACGAAGATTTCCATTAAAAAATATACGCGGCATGCCGCGTATATTTTTTTTATATTATATTTGCATCTCAGATGCGAGTTAATTCGTTCGCGCCTCTCCCCGCATGGGGCTGGGAGATGCAGGAGAGTTGACCCGAAATACTTAAAAACACATTTAAACTCATTCGTATGAAAAATTATCCTAAGATCGGAATACGTCCGGTCATAGATGCCCGTCAAGGCGGCATTCGCGAGAGCCTTGAAGAAAAGACAATGAACCTGGCTAAGGCGGTGGCCAAACTCATCTCCGACAACTTGAAGAATGGCGACGGAAGCAGCGTGCAGTGCGTGATTGCCGACGGAACCATCGGTCGTGTGGCTGAGACTGCTGCCTGCGCCGAGAAGTTCGAGCGCGAGGGTGTTGGTGCCACGATCACCGTCACCTCTTGCTGGTGTTATGGTGCAGAGACAATGGACATGAATCCCTACTGGCCAAAGGCTGTATGGGGCTTCAATGGCACAGAGCGTCCGGGAGCTGTCTATCTGGCAGCCGTACTTGCCGCTCACGCTCAGAAGGGCCTGCCTGCATTCGGCATCTACGGACACGACGTACAGGACTTGGATGACAACACAATACCGGCCGACGTGGCTGAGAAGATTCTCCGCTTTGCACGTGCAGCGATGGCAGTAGCCACCATGCGCGGCAAGTCATACCTCTCCATGGGTAGCGTCTGTATGGGTATTGCCGGCTCAATCGTCAACCCCGACTTCTTCCAGGAGTATCTGGGCATGCGCAACGAGTCGGTCGACCTCACAGAGCTTATCCGTCGCATGAGCGAGGGCATATATGACAAGGAGGAGTTCGAGAAGGCCATGGCATGGACCAAGAAATACTGCAAGCCAAACGAGGGCAAGGACTACAATCAGCCCCACAAGGTGAAGAGCCGCGAGCAGAAGGACGAGGACTGGGAGTTCATCGTCAAGATGACCATCATCATGCGCGACCTCATGACCGGCAACCCCAAGCTCCGCGAGATGGGATTCCTGGAGGAGGCTCTCGGCCACAACGCCATAGCTGCCGGATTCCAGGGACAGCGCCAGTGGACCGACTTCTATCCTAACGGCGACTTCTCTGAGGCCTTGATGAACACCTCTTTCGACTGGAACGGCATCCGCGAGGCATTCGTGCTCGCCACTGAGAACGACTCAGGCAACGGCGTAGCCATGCTCCTCGGCCACCTGCTGACCAACCGCGCTATGATCTTCTCCGACGTTCGCACCTACTGGAGCCCGGAGGCAGTGAAGCGCGTCACAGGCAAGGAGCTCACCGGCACCGCTGCCAACGGCATCATCCACCTCATCAACTCCGGAGCAACAACGCTCGACGGCACAGGCCAGATGACCAACGCCAACGGAGAGCCCGAGATGAAGCAGCCGTGGGACATCAGCGAGAAGGAGGTAGAGAAGTGCCTCGAGGCAACGACATGGTATCCTGCCGACCGCGACTACTTCCGTGGAGGTGGTTTCTCTTCAAACTTCCTCTCAAAGGGAGGCATGCCTGTCACCATGATCCGTCTGAACCTCGTGAAGGGTCTCGGTCCCGTGCTTCAGCTTGCTGAGGGATGGA
>CAZKNB010000035.1:9267-11024 GCA_964554075.1 uncultured Bacteroides sp. | reverse complement strand
TCTTCGCAGAGGCTATCAAGTCATCTAAGACTATCCTCTGGAACGGTCCTACAGGTGTGTTCGAGTTCGACAACTTCTCTGGCGGTTCTCGTGCCGTTGGTGAGGCTATCGTAGAGGCTACTAAGAATGGTGCGTTCTCTCTCGTTGGTGGTGGTGACTCTGTTGCTTGTGTCAACAAGTTCGGTCTCGCTTCCGGCGTTTCTTACGTATCTACTGGTGGTGGTGCTCTTCTCGAGGCTATCGAGGGTAAGGTACTCCCAGGTATCGCTGCAATCAATGAATAATTAAGAGCAGAAGATATATAAAAGAAAAGGCTGTGTCAGAAATGTGACACAGCCTTTTTTTATATTAGAATATCATGCTATCATTCAATATCCCCTCTATCGGAATGTAGGGACGCTATGTATAGCGTCCGGTCCAACGCCGCATGGAGATTTGGGTTGAACTATTCGTACCTCATAGATGTTGCCGGAGAGATCTTCGCGATGGCATAGGATGGCCCCACCACCATCAGCACCGCCACAATCAGCATCACCACATTGATGGCAACCACCGCCCACCAGTTGAACTCGATGGGGACAGCGTCGATATAGTAGTTCTCCGGATCTAGCTTGAAGATGTGCCACTGACGCTGAGCGAAGCAGAGCGAAAGGCCGATGACATTACCCCAGAAGAGGCCACGCACAATCAGATAGACAGAATAGAGCAGGAAGGTGTTGCGAATCACACCGTTGCCCGCACCCAGTGCCTTCAGCGTACCAATCATGTCGGTACGCTCTATAATCAGAATCAGCAGACCGGAGATCATGGTGAATCCAGCCACGCCAATCATCAGAATCAGGATTACCAGCACGTTGAAGTCCAGCAGTCCGAGCCACTCGAATATCTGCGGATTGAGCTCTTCAATGCTCTGAACGAAGTAGCAGAAACCATAAGAGTCGGCTGTGCGGTCGAGGTCCTGCCCCATTGCCTCACGCACCTCCTCGAGCTTACTATAGTCGTCGAGACGAATCTCGGCGCCCGTTGCCTGGTCCTCCTCCCAGCCATTCAGTCGGTTCACGGTGCGGATGTCGGTCAGCAGGAAGAGGTTGTCATACTCTGAGAAGTTGGTGGCGTAGATGCCGCTGACGACCATCGGTCGCACCCTCACCTCATCCTGTATGAAATATGTGAATATCTTGTCGCCCACACTAAGCATCAGCTTATCCGCCATCGTCTTCGAGATGACGCAGCGCCCCGAAGAGGCTGTGTCGCTGAACTGGGGAATCTCGCCCTCCACGAGGCACGAGCGGAAGAAGGAGGAGTCGAACTCCTGCCCCACACCCTTGACCACCATTCCCTGGAAAGCCTCATCGGTCTTGATGATGCCCGGTTTGGTGGAGAAGCGTTGCACGTGGGAGACATGGTCGTAGGCCGCAAGTCGCGCCATCATTGCGCTGTCGATGACCACCGGCGTGGTCTCATAGGAGCTTACGCTGTTGAGGTTGAGCACCTGAATGTCGGAGCCGAGCCCCGTCACCTTGTCGCGTATCTGCGACTTGAAGCCGATGGCAATAGCCACCGTAGCGAGCATCACGGCCATTCCCACCGCAATACTCACAATCGCGATGAGTACGGCAGGACGCGAAACGCGCCCGCCCCTATCCTTCACGCCAATCATTCGTTTGGCAAGAAACAACGAAGTCACCCCAGTCTAATTTACTTTACTCTTGCGCTGCGAAGCAGCAAAAATACTTTCTACTTACTACTTCCTACTT
>CAZKNB010000035.1:0-9167 GCA_964554075.1 uncultured Bacteroides sp. | reverse complement strand
TGCCTTCTTCAGCAGGAAGAGAGCACGAGTCAGCTCCTCCTTCTTCAGCACGTAGGCAATACGCACCTGATCGCGACCTACGCCGGGAGTGGTGTAGAATCCGGAAGCTGGCGCCATCATGATGGTCTCGCCCTCATATTCAAACTCAGAGAGACACCATGCGCAGAACTTATCCGAGTCGTCGACAGGGAGTTTGGCAACGGTGTAGAAGGCACCCATCGGAATCGGCGAATAGACGCCGGGGATGCGGTTCAGGCCATCGATAAGGCACTTACGGCGCTCCACATACTCGTCGTATGCATCGCGGAGATACTCCTCCTGAGCGTCGAGCGAAGCCTCAGCGGCAATCTGACCAATCAATGGGGGACTCAGACGAGCCTGACAGAACTTCATCACTGCATCGCGGATCTCCTTATTCTTCGTGATGAGCGCACCGATGCGGATGCCGCACTCAGAGTAGCGCTTAGAGACAGAGTCAATCAGGACTACATTGTTCTCGATGCCCTCAAGGTGGCATGCAGAGATATATGGCGAACCGGTGTAGATGAACTCACGGTAAACCTCGTCAGAGAAGAGGAAGAGGTCATACTTCTTCACGAGGTCGCGGATCTGATTCATCTCGCGACGAGTGTAGAGATAACCGGTCGGGTTGTTCGGGTTACAGATAAGGATGGCCTTGGTGCGCTCATTGATCAGCTCCTCAAACTTCTCCACCTTAGGGAGCGAGAAACCCTCCTCGATGGTAGTAGCGATGGTGCGGATCACGGCACCTGCCGAGATGGCGAATGCCATGTAGTTGGCGTAGGCCGGCTCCGGAACGATAATCTCGTCGCCCGGATTGAGGCATGAGAGGAATGAGAACAACACAGCCTCCGAACCGCCCGAGGTGATGATGATGTCGTCGGCAGTCAGATTGATGTTATACTTGGCGTAGTAGCCCACGAGCTTCTCGCGATAGCTGCGGTAGCCGTTGCTTGGGCTATACTCAAGCACCTTACGGTCGATGTTGCGGATAGCGTCGAGCGCCACCTGCGGAGTCTCAATGTCGGGTTGTCCGATGTTCAGGTGATAGACCTTCACCCCTCTCTGTTTTGCAGCGTCGGCAAGCGGAACGAGCTTTCTGATAGGCGACGCAGGCATCTCATTGCCTCGGATTGATATGGTTGGCATACTTGATTATATGTGTTCTTTTTAATGAATAATTCCGTTGGTTACTAAAATTGAACAAAGATATGCAATAAAATCGTAACGCCACCCAATTTTCTTGAAAATCTAATCGGCAGTCACGCTCTACTCCATCTCGCTGAGCTCCAGCCAGCGCATGCTCTTCTCGTCAATCTGGTCGTTTACCTCGGGCAGGCGCTTCGAGAGGCGCGTAATCTCGTCCACGTCGCTGACTCCTCCGCAGAGCGCTGCCTCTATGTCGCGCTTCTCCTGCTCCAGCTCGGCAATCTCCTTCTCGAGCTGCTCAAACTCGCGTCGCTCCTTGAAGCTCATGCGGCGTTTGTCGTTCAGGCGCACCTTGGCGGCCTTCTCCTCCTTGGGCTTCTCCGCCATCTTCTCCTCGCGCTGACGTGCCTCGCGCTTCCATTCGCGATAGTCGCTGTAGTTGCCGGGGAAGTCGCGGATGTCTGCCTGACCGTTGAAGACGAGCAGGTGGTCCACCACCTTGTCCATGAAATAGCGGTCGTGCGAAACCACGAGCACGCAGCCCTTGAAGCCGCGGAGATACTCCTCGAGCACGTTGAGCGTCACGATGTCGAGGTCGTTGGTAGGCTCGTCGAGCACCAGGAAGTTCGGGTTTCTCATCAGCACGGTGCAGAGATAGAGTCGGCGGCGCTCACCTCCACTCAGCTTGTAGACGTAGCTATGCTGTGTCTCGGGAGTGAAGAGGAAGTGCTGCAGAAACTGCGAAGCGGTCAGTCGGCGACCGTCGCCAAGGTCGATGACCTCGGCAATCTCGCGCACCACGTCGATGACCTTCATCTGGTCGTCGAACTTCAGCCCCTCCTGCGAGTAGTAGCCGAAGCGCACCGTCTCGCCGATGTCCAGCGTTCCGCTGTCGGGCTTCACCTCGCCCATCAGAATCTTTATGAAGGTCGACTTGCCGGCGCCGTTGTCGCCAATGATTCCCATCTTCTCGTAACGTGAGAATATGTAGGAGAAGTTCTCCAGTATCTTGATGTCGCCGAAGCGCTTGCAGAGGTTGTCTGCCTCGAATATCTTGCTGCCGATGTATGCCGACTTCACCTCCAGCTTCACGTTGTCGTTGCGCTGACGCTGCTTCGCCACCTTCTCCAGCTCGTAGAAGGCCTCCTCGCGGTAACGAGCCTTGTGGCCACGAGCCTGCGGCATGCGGCGCATCCACTCCAGCTCTGTTCGGTAGAGGTTGTTGGCGCGCTCAATCTCCACGCTCTTCGCCTCGATGCGCTCCTGTCGCTTCTCCAGATAGTAGCTGTAGTTGCCCTTGTAGCGATAGACCTGGCGATTGTCAATCTCGATGATGTCCTGACACACGCGGTCCAGGAAGTAGCGGTCGTGGGTCACCATCAGCAGACTGATGTTGCCGCGGCGCAGATACTCCTCGAGCCACTCGGTCATATCGAGGTCGAGGTGGTTGGTAGGCTCGTCGAGAATCAGGAGGTCGGGCTCCGTGATCAGGGCGTTGGCCAGTGCCACACGCTTGAGCTGACCGCCCGAGAGCTGGCTGACGCGCTGACCGAAGTCACGAATCTTCAGTTCGGAGAGAATCTGTTTAGCCTTCTGCTCGTACTCCCACGCCTTCTCGTGCTCCATGCGTTCCAGCAGCTCCGTAAGCCCCGGATGACCCTCGGTGGCCATACACAGCTCATACTCCTTGATAAGGTCGACGGTCGAGTTGCCGTGATGGAAACACGCCTCGATGACGGTGAGGTCAGCCGGATAGTGCGGGTCCTGCTCCAGATAGCCCACGCGCAGGTCATTGCGGAACACCACACTCCCCGCGTCGTAGCCCTCGCGTCCGGCAAGTATGTTGAGCAGCGTGGACTTGCCACTGCCATTCTTTGCTATCAGTCCTACACGTTCGCCCTCGGCGATACCGAAGGATATATTCTCAAAAAGCACCAAGTCGCCGAACGACTTAGTCAGGTTGTCCACCTGCAGATATGGGGTCATACGTCAGTTATATATATAAGATGTATATGTATCAGTGTTCTTTCTATCGGAGTTCTGTCCTGTCTCTAGCCGAGAAGCGATTTGTAGATCTCGTCCACGTGGCACTCCTCTCCCGCCTTCACGCGGCTCCAGAAGAGCTTCAGCGGGTCAATCACGCGTCCGTCGGTGTAGACCATCACCGGCGCCTCGCGGTTGCCGTCGATCAGCGTGCGCCACTCCAGTCCCTCCACCTCGTTGGCCAGTACTATGCAGGCAGCTATGCCCAGCGCCACCCATTCGTCGCGCTTCTTGCGGCCAATCGTTCCACCATCGATTATGGCCTGCAACTTCGGCAGGTCCTCCTCCACGCCCTGGAAGTCGGCAGTCAGGCGCTCCTTCACCTCATTGACCACCCACTCGTAGCTCTGGTCTATGAGATAGATCTCGGGGATGCGCACGGGGATAATCTCAGCGGGATACTTGGTGCCCTCATGGCGCACCTGCAGCGAAGCTATGACAGCCTCGGCATCCGCTATAGGCTCCCCCTGAGCCACGGTGAACGAACAGTCGAACACCATGCCCTCGGCACCGCCAATCCAGTAGTGGTCGGTGTAGCTCTTATCCTCCTCGTCGAAATCCTCGCGTCCATAGGCGAACTCCATGGCGCCAATCTTCACACGTCGTGCACTGCGGTTCTCCTTCAGCGCATCCGCAATGGCATCAGCCACGTAGGCATCTCCCCTCTCCTCGTCGCGATAGGCAGAGATGCGGAAGTTGCCTGTCCAGACGTTCGGATTGTAAAAAAGGAAGGTACCAGCCTCGTCCTCAAACTCGCTCCACTCCGAAGGATAGTCCATGGCGAACCATGCTCCCGGAGATATAAATCTTTTCTTTTCCTGCATAACCATTCGTAAAATTGTTAGAGTCCAAAACCCGTTTTCAGTCCTCCATTTAGTAGGATTGACGACTACAAAAGTACACAAAAGCGCTCAAAATGTAAGAAAATTGGATTTTTTCGCTCATTTTTCGAAAAAAAAAAGATTTTTTCTGTGTTTTTTCAAAAAAGGATGTACTTTTGTCCAAACCAAATAACGTTATTAATACATAATTATGAAAGAATTAGTAGAAAAAATCTCAGCTCTTGTAGCTGACTTCAGCAAGGATGCGAACGCACAGATCGAGAATGGTAACAAAGCTGCCGGCACAAGAGCACGCAAGGCTTCTTTGGAGATTGAGAAGGCTATGAAGGAATTCAGAAAAGCTTCTCTCGAGGCATCTAAGAACTAAGAATAGGAAACTATCTCTGGTAGAGAAAGCCGGGCTTCCCTCAACGGGTTGTCCGGTTTTTCCGTTTTTATAGCCCTCCGCCGCTCTCCCCGCCCTCCCATTCGCCATTAACGATGTCAACTTTTTGGCTATATTCAACTTAATTCATATTTTTGCACCACGATAATTAAAAGATTCAATATTAAGATATGAGCATATTCGCAAAATTATTCAAGAAGGGCGCCGACGAGGCTAATGCCAAGGGCGTCGGCAATGTAGAGGACTTCATGTCGCTGGTACGTGTCTACTTCCAGTCAGTGATAGCCGTCAACCTCGGCATCACCAACATCCGCTTCCTTCCGGACGTAGCTCAGTTCAAGCGCGTCTTCAAGGTGGCTACTCAGAATGGTAAACTTGGTCTGGGCGAGAAGGCTGCAGCCAAGAAGATGCTGATGAACGACTACGGTCTCAGCGACAACTTCTTCAAGGAGATTGACGCTTCAATCAAGCGCAACTGCCACAGTGCCAACGATGTTCAGCCCTACCTCTTCATGTATCAGGGTTTCTCCAACGACCTTATGATGTTGATGGGCAACCTGATGCAGTGGAAGTTCCGCCTCCCCTCATTCTTCAAGGAGGCTCTCCGCACCATGACCGCCAAGACTGTCCACGATGTCTGCACCCGCACCGTATGGAAGGCCGATGATGTCCACAAGACAGCCGCTGCCGTCCGTCACTACAAGGAGAAGCTGGGCTACTCAGAGCAGTGGATGACCGAGTTCGTCTTCAATGTCGTAATGCTTGCCAAGAAGGAGACAAAGAAGGGTTCAGCCAAAGCAGCTGAAAAGTAAAAAGTATACAAGTAGTAGAAAATGAAGAGAGCCGCCCCGTCGGGGTGGCTCTCTTTTCTTATTATATCTCTCGGGGAGATTAGAGGATAGACTTAACAGTCTCGAGCATGCCCTTCTCCTGGATGCTGTTCAGGAAGCCGGTAACCATGTCGGTCAAGCCCGGGATCTGGTTGAGGTCGCCGTGCTCTGTCCAGATGAGATCCTTGGCACCGAGAACGCCCTCAGCAACCTTGCGAGTGTCGCCTGTAGCCCAAAGGCTCTTCAGGAGATCCATGATTTCCTGAGCATCGTTAGGAACGATCTCTACGCCGTCGGCACGCTTACCACCCTTATAGTAAGTGATGATAGCAGCGAGACCGAGAACCAATCCCTTAGGAAGCTCACCCTTACGCTCCAAGTAAGTCTTCAGACCTGGGAGGTCGCGAGTCTGGAATTTCGGGAATGAGTTAAGCATGATAGATGTAACCTGGTGGTCAACGTACGGGTTGTTGAAGCGCTCCAATACGTCGCCTGCGAACTTCTTCAGCTCGTCCATCGGGAGGTTAAGAGTCTGCATCAACTCGTCGAACTGTACCTTGTGGATGTACTTGCCGATTACAGGGTGGTTGCAAGCATCGCGAACGATGTTCACACCGCTGAGGAATGCAACCGGTGAGAGCACTGTGTGAGGGCCGTTGAGCAGGGTAACCTTACGCTCGTGGTACGGAGCCTCTGACTCTGCGATAAGCACGTCGAGACCAGCCTTCTCAGCAGGGAACTCCTTGCGGAGAGCAGCGATAGACATATTCTCCGGCTTCTCGATTACCCAGAGGTGGAAGATCTCAGCCTGAACGACGAGGTTGTCGGCGTAGCTAATCTTCTTCTGGATCTGAGCGATGTCCTTGCGTGGGAATCCCGGAACGATGCGGTCAACGAGAGTTGCGCAAACGTAGCAGTACTTAGTGAACCAGTTCTTGAACTTCTCATAGTCCTTACCGAAGTCCTCTTTCCAGAGCTCGATGTACTGATAGATACACTCTTTCAGGTGGTGACCGTTGAGGAAGATGAGCTCACATGGCATGATGATGAGACCCTTCTTAGGATCGCCCTTGAATGTCTGGAAACGACGGTAGAGGAGCTGAGTCAACTTACCAGGGTAAGAAGATGCAGGAGCATCGGTGAACTTACAGCTAGGGTCGAATGCAATACCAGCCTCTGTTGTGTTGGAGATGACGAAACGAATCTCCGGCTGATCAGCAAGCGCCATGAAAGCTGCGTTCTGGCTGTAAGGATTCAATGCACGGCTGATGCAGTCGATACGAGTCAGTGAGTTGACAGGCTTACCGTTCTGACGGCCCTGGAGGTTGACATGATAAAGACAGTCCTGACCGTTAAGCCACTCTGCCATACCACGCTCAATAGGCTGTACAACTACAACACTAGCGTTGAAATCAGTTTTTTGGTTCATGTTGTAGATAATCCAATCTACAAATGCACGCAAGAAATTACCCTCACCGAACTGAATAATCTTCTCGGGAGCAACAGCTTTAGGGGCTGTCTGTTTGTTTAATGCTTTCATGTCTGTTAGTTATTAATATATTAATAAATTGTTCTTTAGTTTTCTCTCTCTCTTTGGTTTTATTCAAACTCGTAATAGTAGTCGATGTTCTCCTTCATCAGGACGTCGATCGGCATATATTTAAGCGGTTCGACCTGCTTCTTGAAGACCACCTTGTCGGCCAAGGCCCTCACTCCGCAGTAGCCCTGCTGCATCGGTCGCTGACCGATGAGGTAGGTCACCTCTCCGCTTCTGAGCAGGGAGACGTTCTTACGCAGCAAATCGTAACCAACGAGTCCCTTCATTTTATGATTTCTTACCCTCATATACTCTCCCACCTGGTAGACGCGCGAGTTGAACACCACACCGAGGGTGTTGCTGCGGTCGACAGAGAAAAGTGTGTCGAGGGCGTCGGCGTTAGCAATCTCGTTGGTCTTCGTGATGATCACCTCGCTAATCTTGATGTCCTCCTGATATGTGTCGTTGACATATCTGATGAAGCCCTCAAGACGGCGTGTCATCTGAATCTCGGCATCGGCGTTGCGATAGTTGCCGAGGAAGAGAACCACCTCGTCGCCCGGTCGGTAGCTCTGCAACAACAATTTTGCTGATATATATCCGCTGTAGTAGGAGTTCTGACCGATGTATTTCAGGGCTTTCGCCTCCTCGATATTATAATCGATGAAAACATACGGTATGTTCTTCTCTTCAGCTGTTCTCAGCAGTTTGCGTGTCTCCTCTCTGAAGTTAGGAGCGAACAAAAGTGCATCTGGCTCTATGTCGAGTGCTTTCTTGCAGGCCTCCATGTAAGATTCAAAGTCGCTATGTGCATAGTGCAAAAACTCTACAAACACATTAAACGGTTTGAGCTCCTCGGCAGCACGGTCGATTCCGAGCACTACGTTGTGCCAGTAGTCGTCGTCTTCATAAAACGGAGTGACACACGCAATGGTGTATCGCTTCTTGGCTGCCAAGCCGATTGCAAATACATTAGGCTGATAGTCTACGCTATCGAGTACCTTTTGTACTTTTTCCTTACTTTCGGGTGAAACATCACCCCTGTCGTGTAACACTCGGTCCACAGTACCAGCAGATACGCCCGCCATTTGGGCAATGTCTTTGATAGTGTAGTTCCGGTCTGTCATAACTTTTTAATGCTTAAATATTATAAATATTCTCCGCAAATATACGAATATTTTTGTACCGACAAGTAAAATATTTATATTTGTGTTCGATAACGGTTAATAAATCAAAATGGCGGAACCGTGCTATCGGTTTCGTTATCAGACCTATCAGCATTACTAACGAGTTAAAGTATTAATGTTTATATAATTAAAGACACAGTAACATGAAAAAATTTATGGACGAGAACTTCCTGTTGCAGACCGAGACTGCTCAGAAGTTGTATCATGAACATGCGGCAAAGATGCCGATTATCGATTATCACTGTCACCTTATCCCTCAGATGGTGGCTGACGACCACAAGTTCAAGTCTCTGACTGAGATCTGGCTGGGCGGCGACCACTACAAATGGCGCGCAATGCGTACCAACGGCGTTGACGAGCGCTACTGTACAGGTAAGGATACTACAGACTGGGAGAAGTTTGAGAAGTGGGCCGAGACAGTGCCTTACACTTTCCGCAACCCTCTCTACCACTGGACTCACCTCGAGCTTAAGACAGCTTTCGGTATCGACAAGATCCTGAACCCTCAGACTGCACGCGAGATCTACGACGAGTGTAACGAGAAGTTGGCTCAGCCTGAGTACTCTGCACGCGGCATGATGCGTCGTTACCATGTTGAGACTGTTTGTACTACTGATGATCCTGTTGACTCTCTGGAGTACCACATCAAGACTCGCGAGAGCGGTTTCGAGATCAAGATGCTCCCGACATGGCGTCCTGACAAGGCTATGGCTGTCGAGGTACCGGCTGAGTTCCGTGCTTACGTTGAGAAGCTGGCTCAGGTTAGCGGTGTCAACATCTCTAGCTACAACGATATGATCGATGCTCTCCGCAAGCGCCACGAGTTCTTCGCTGAGCAGGGCTGTAAGCTCTCTGACCACGGTATCGAGGAGTTCTACGCTGAGGACTACACCGACGCTGAGATCAACGCTATCTTCAACAAGGTATACGGCGGTCAGGAGTTGACTAAGGAGGAGATCCTGAAGTTCAAGTCTGCCATGATGATCGTATTCGCTGAGATGGACTGGGAGACTGGCTGGACTCAGCAGTTCCACTATGGTGCCATCCGTAACAACAACTCTAAGATGTTTAAGCTCCTCGGCCCTGACACTGGTTTCGACTCAATCGGTGAGTTCACCACTGCCAAGACTATGGCTAAGTTCCTCGACAAGCTTAACTCTAACGGCAAGCTGA
>CAZKNB010000034.1:0-11107 GCA_964554075.1 uncultured Bacteroides sp. | reverse complement strand
ATGCTGACGGTACTAACCTGAGCGATGAGGAGAAGGAAGCTATGCAGAATCCTGGTTATTAATATGGTATAAATCGGTACTATAATAAAAACCATAGGTGCCGCCCACTACCCGTCTGGTAGTGTGGCGGCACTTTTCTTTTTCTGGCTGAACCTTTTCTCTTGTGGGTTGTTATCTCTGTAAAATGATAATCGAAAAAGGAGAAAAGAGATATGATACATGAGATTAGAGTGAGATATGGAGGAGCGGCACTGCTGTCGCTCATCGTGCTGGTGATGGCTTTGGCTTGTGGCGACGACGCCTATGTGCCCGACAATCCCGACGTGGTGGCTGAACTCTATAAGCTCTATCCGAATGCACGCGACGTGGCGTGGAGCAAGAGCAACGAATACTTCGTGGCGGAGTGCTGGAACGGAGACGACGAACTGAAGGTGTGGATTAGCGACAGCGCAGAGTGGATAATGACAGAAGCGCTGATCACTCGCAGCCAGCTGCCGGCGTCGGTCAACACTGCCTTCGACGAGAGCGGCTATGCCGACTGGAGCGTACTGGTACTTGCGCTGCAGAGCTATCCCTCCTCACCGGGACAGATATATGTGATTGAGGTGGAGGGCGACAGCAAGATTATGATTCTCTACTACTCGGAGTATGGCTCACTGGTGAAGAGCCGCGAGGTCACCGATGGCGACAGGACCCACTGGCCCGCCATCAACTAGGCAACTTTCTTTCATTTCATAAATAGTTTGTGTAACAGTTGTGGCGCGCTGCATGGGAATGCAGCGCGCTTTTCTGTGTGCGGAGCTCGTCCGGCGGGTCAGTCCCACTCCTTGGCAAGTCCGCCCTCGCCGGTCTCCTTGTATAGCGACGGAAGGTCGTGGCCGGTCTGCTTCATCACCTGAACGACCTTATCGAACGAGACGCGGTGGATGCCGTCGGTGAACGATGCGTAGATGTTGGCGTCGATGGCACGGGCAGCAGCGTAGGCGTTACGCTCGATGCAGGGAATCTGTACGAGGCCGCAGACGGGGTCGCAAGTCATTCCGAGGTGGTGCTCGAGTCCCATCTCTGCAGCATACTCAATCTGTGCGGGGCTGCCGCCGAAGAGTTGGTTGGCAGCTGCAGATGCCATGGCGCAAGCCACGCCTACCTCTCCCTGACAACCCACCTCGGCACCGGAGATAGAGGCGTTGAACTTCACTATGTTTCCGATAAGTCCGGCTGTGGCCAGGGCGCGCAGCATGCGGATGTCGCTGAAGTCGCGGCTCTTGTAGAGATGATAGAGCACGGCGGGAACCACGCCACACGAACCGCAGGTCGGGGCGGTGACAATCTTTCCGCCCGATGCGTTCTCCTCGCTCACGGCGAGGGCATAGGCGAAGACGAGTCCGCGCGCCTGAAGCGACTGCTTGTAGCCCATGGCGCGAATGTAGTAGGTTGAGGCTTTACGGCGCAGGTTGAGCGGACCCGGCAGTACGCCCTCCTGGTCGAGGCCGCGGTGGATGGCCTCCTTCATTGTCTCCCATACCTCAGCCAGATAGTCCCAGATGTCGTTCTCCTCGCACTGCTTGACATACTCCCAGTAGCTCTTGCCGGTGCGCTCACACCATTCCAGGATTTCCGTCATGCTGTGCATGTCGTAGACGTCGGGTGTCTCCGTCTTCTGATCCTCCTTGTTCTCTGCCAATGCGCCGCCACCGATGCTGTAGACGGTCCAGTTCTCGGTAAGCTTGCCCGCCTCGTCGAATGAGGCGAATGTCATTGCGTTGGGGTGGAAGGGGAGGAATACCTTTGGTTGCCAAACAATCTCGACTGGTGCAACGGTCTGAAGCGTGTCGAGGATGGCTACGTCGGTCATGTGTCCCTTGCCTGTGGCTGCCAGGCTTCCGTAGAGAGTCACCTTGAAGCGTGCTGCGTCGCGGTGGCGGCTGAGGAAGGTCTCTGCGGCCTTGCGCGGTCCCATCGTGTGGCTGCTTGATGGTCCGGTTCCTATGCGGTAAAGTTCCTTAATCGATTTCATGAATTTAAAAATTAAGTCTAAAGTAGTAAGTAGTAAGTAGAAAGTAAAAGAAGAAAGTGGCTTCGCAGCAGTATTACTTTAAACTTACTACTTCCTACTTTCTACTTTGTAGTTGATTTAAAGTAGCGAGAGCTACTTCAAGTCGACTACAGTAATTCCGGCTCCGCCGAACTGAACATGTTCGTCGGCGTAGTGAGCAACACCGGGCACCGTGGCCAGATACTGACGTATCAGGGTGCGAAGGATGCCCGTTCCAGTTCCGTGAAGAATGCGCACCCTGCTCATGCCGACCAGGATGGCATCATCAATAAAGTATGTGACAGCCTGCAGAGCCTCGTCGCCACGCATGCCGCGCACATCAATATCCTGTTTGAAATTCAGTTTCTTCTCATACATGTGCTCCTGAGTCTGATTGCTCACGAAGGTGTTCTTAGGCTGCTCCTTCTGAACAGGCTCCTTCGAACGCTCCAGACGGTCGCACTTGACAGTGGTCTTTATGCTGCCGAATGCCACCACTGCACTCTTGCCGTTGCACTCCATCACCTGTCCCACGCTGGTCTGTCCCTTGATGCGTACAAACTCGCCGGCCTCGATAGGCTTTACTGCCACAGGCTTCGGCACAGCTACGGCGGTTGCGCCCTTTGTCTCTTCGCCCCTCTCTCGCTTCTCCTTCTTGCGGTTCTGCTTCTCGATGAGCTTCTCCATCTTGCGCGCAATCTTGTCGGCCTTCTCCTGCTCCTTGACGCGGTTCATCTCCTCCTTGAAGTCGGCCAGCTCCTGACGCACCTGACGCGTCTTCTCCTTCTCGGCCTGAGCCTCCTTGATGGTACGGATGGTGTTCTCTATTCGTGCGTTCGACTCCTGGAGCAGGCGTCCAGCCTCCTCCTTAGCCTGGCGCAGAATCTCCTTACGCGACTTCTGGAGCTCCTCCATCTCGCTCTGATAGCGAGCCACTGTCTCCTCGAGCTGCTTCTCGCGCTGACGAACGTTCTGGCGCTTGTTCTCCCAGTAGCGTTTGTCGCGCACGATGTCCTGCAGATACTTGTCTGCATTGATATATTCGCTGCCGACCAGCTCCGAGGCATCGGCAATCACCTCCTCGGGCAGACCAATCTTGCGTGCAATCTCAATGGCGAACGAGCTGCCCGGGTTGCCAATCTGCAGCTGGAAGAGAGCCTGCATCAGGTGGCGGTCGTAGAGCATTGCGCCGTTGACTATTCCGTCGTGGTCGTCGGCAAAGTGTTTCAGATTCTGATAGTGGGTAGTGATGACTCCATAGGTACCCTTCTCGTTGAGGCGTTTCAGCACAGCCTCGGCTATGGCGCCGCCAATCTGCGGCTCCGTGCCGCCTCCGAACTCATCGATAAGGATGAGGCTGCGGTCGTTGCACCCCTTCAGCATCGCCTTCATATTGGTAAGATGTGAGGAGTAGGTACTGAGGTCGTCCTCGATCGACTGCTCGTCGCCTATATCGATAAAGATGCTGCTGAAGATTCCCGCGCGGCTGCTCTCGTGCATCGGCACGTGGAGACCACACTGAAGCATGTATTGCAGCAGGCCGACTGTCTTGAGGCAGACCGACTTTCCGCCGGCGTTGGGACCAGAGATAAGCAATATGCGTTTGTTGCCCTCGAGAGTGATGTCGAGCGGCACAATCTTCTTGCCATGCTTTGCCAGCGACATCTGCAGAAGCGGATGGACAGCCTTTGCCCAGTCGACAACTGTTCGCTGCTCCAGGGCGGGATGGATGGCACCAATCTGAATGGCGAAGAGAGCCTTCGCGCGGATAAAGTCCATCTCGGCAAGGAAGAGATAGGAGAGCATCATCTCTGGAATATGTGGACGCAGCTCGGCTGAGAGTGCCGTAAGGATGCGGATTATCTCGCGGCGCTCCTCGCTCTCCAGTTCGCGGATGCGGTTGTTCGCCTCGACCACAGCCTCGGGCTCGATGAAGACCGTCTTACCACTGGCCGACTCGTCGTGAACGATACCCTTGATCTTCCTCTTCAGGCCCGGAGCCACGGGGATAACCAGACGGCCGTCGCGCATTGTAGGCGTCACGTCCTTG
Organism: uncultured Bacteroides sp.; assembly: GCA_964554075.1. GTDB lineage: Bacteria > Bacteroidota > Bacteroidia > Bacteroidales > Bacteroidaceae > Bacteroides. The sequence goes on along the minus strand of CAZKNB010000034.1, from coordinate 7,022 downwards.
TCGACCACGCCGTCGGACTGTGCGCTGCGCAGGATGCTGTTCAGTGCTCTCGATACGCTGCCCATCGTTCCGGCAAGTTCGCGGCGTATGCGCGCCAGCTCCACGGAGGCGTTATCCTTTATCTTTCCATATTTATTGATGATGTCGTCGATGCGCTTGATCAGTTGCGGGAAGACGAACACGTCGTCCGCCAGGCGTCGCAGGGCGGGGTAGGGCGTGCTGCTGTCCTCATCCTCGCCGTCGCGCTGAAGGAAGGCGCTGATGTCGCGGATGGTCTCGAGTGAGCGTTTCAGGTCGAAGACCTCCTGCTCGTCGAGATACATACCCTCGATTCTGATTCGCTGGAGCGAGGGGCGTACGTCGAAAAAGTATTGTGCGGGGAAGGCATCCTCCTCATTCAGTATTCTGACGAACTCGCTCACCTGGGTGAGGCTCTCGTCAATCAATGCATATTTATCGGTGAACGACATCTCGTCCACCTTCTCTTCGCCCAGGTTGCTGAGGCACTTCTCCTTCAGCAACGCTCTGATCTGGTCGAAACCTATCTTAGTCTCAAAATTTTGAGGGTATATCATCTGCTTCTATTACAATTCGAGTTACAAAAATAGTGAATTTTGTCAGAAAAGGAGAATTGTGGAAATAAAAAAAGGAGACCGTTAAGTCTCCTTCAAGTACACCCTCAGGGATTCGAACCCTGGACCCACTGATTAAGAGTCAGTTGCTCTACCAACTGAGCTAAGAGTGCGTTTATCTTTCGATTGCGATGCAAAGGTAGGGCTTTTGTGGGTTTCCACCAAACATTTTGACGACTTTTTCTCACTTTTTCTTTCCTCGTGTCAAGAACTCTCTGAATGATAGGACGGTAGCAGGCAAACTTTTTTTGAACTTTTTTCGAGCAAAAAGTACGGCAAAGAGGCGATTCGTCAGAAAAACACAATTATTTAATGATATTAATAAAAAATAGTTCTATTTTTGTAGCTGAAAAGAACAACAACACAAACTCACAGCTATGAGAAAATATTTTGTGAACCTTTTGATATGTATGATACCACTGCTGGGCTTCGCGCAGCAGAACATGATATTTACCACCGACCGTGGACTCTCGAGCAGCCTGATAAACGAACTCTATCAGGACAACAACAATATGATCTGGATTGCCACCGAGTATGGATTGAACCGATACGACGGCGCCAAGTTCGTCACCTATCTGCACGACAATGGCAACGACCATTCCCTTAGCCATAACTATGTCAATGTGGTCTACGGCGACAGCCGCGGACGTATGTTCATCGGCACCTACAACGGCATTCAGCTCTACGACCCCGCAACGGATAGCTTCAGCGAACGCGCCTGCCGCGAGGACGGAACGCTCTTCGACTGCCACATCTCTTCAATCATGGAACGACGCAACGGCGAGGTGTGGGTGGCTGGCAGCGAACTCTGCTCTCTCAGCGTCGACAAGGACAATCATCTTACGGTAAAGCCGCTCAATGCGCCGTTTGCCACTAACGCCGTGCGCTTCATGATGGAGGATAACATGCGAAACGTGTGGGTCGTGGTCAACGATAATGGTATCTATCGCATGGATGCCGAGGGGAAGACGTTCCACTATAATAAGAAAGATGTGGAGTTGGGTGTCGGCAATGTCTTCGAGGATATTCATGGCGACATCTACGCAGCAAAGCTGGATGGCGGACTCCTCTTCTACGACAGGAAGAGCGAAGACTTTGTCCGTGCTTCGCTGGTAGGCGAGAACCTCCCGGTGAAGAGCATCTGCCAGCCAAACCAGAACGAACTCTATCTGGGTACAGACGGCAAGGGCGTCAAGGTCTACAACATCCAGACTCACGCCATCACCTCGCTTACGATGGACAACAGCTACTTCGACACAAGTACCTTTAAGGTTCACTCCATCCTGAAGGATAATGGCGGTAACCTCTGGCTGGCAATCTATCAGAAGGGTATCATGATTATTCCTGCACAGCAGAATAACTTCCGATATATCGGAGCAAAGTCGCTCAACAATAATGTGATTGGCTCCAACTGCATCACCTCAATCATGCGCGACAGCGAAGGAACGCTCTGGGTGGGCACCGACAACGACGGGCTCTACGCCGTGAATGGCGGACTCAACAGTAGCCGCCACTTTGTGCCGAACGACCTGCCGGGCTCCATCCCCTCAACCGTTTTCGGACTCTACGAGGACTCTCACCATAATATATGGTGCGGATCGTACACCAAGGGACTTGGACGAATTGACCGCAAGAGTGGTCGCTGCACCTATCTCAACGATCTTGTCGACAGCGACGGAAGCCGCGTGCAGCGCGTCTACGACGTCGTCGAGGATAAGATGCAACGCCTCTGGATTGCAACGATGGGTAGCGGACTCTTCTACTACGACCTGAACAGCGGTGAGACGGTCTACGAGGAGAAGGCCAACAGTTCTACGGATAAGTATAAGTGGATTAGCTGTCTGCTCTGCTCGACAAACAATAAACTATACGTCGGCACCTACGACGGACTCCGCTGCATCAATCTTGCCTCTCCGAACTTCGATGGTGAGGAGATTCTGCAACGACATATCATATTCTGTATATATGAGGACTGCGACGGGAATGTGTGGGTTGGTCACTCCGACGGACTGACCGAGCTGGACCGTCGTGGCGGAATGAAGAGCTACACCGTGGCAGACGGATTGCCGAGTGGCGCAGTCTACGCCATCGAGGGCGACGACCGCGGCAACGTGTGGATGAGCACCAACTCCGGACTTTCGCGTTTCGACCGCAGCATGCACCGATTCATTAACTTCTATGTCGACGATGGCCTGCGCGAGAGTGAGTTCAGCAAGAATGCATCAATGGCGGATGCCGACGGCACCCTCTGGTTTGGCGGAATGAACAGCATAGTCTACTTCAAGCCGCAGGAGATTGTCAATCCGGCAAAGAAGTGGAACGTGCGTGTCACTGGCTTCTATCTTCACAACGAGCCTGTCCATAAGGGAACGCTCTCCGGCGGCTACGAGGTTGTCGACACTGCTGTCTTCGACGCCACCGACTTCCGCCTGAGCCACAACGACAACTCCTTCAGCGTGGAGTTTGCCACCGTCGAACTTGGCGCACCCGAGCGCGTTGACTATCTCTACTCGATGAATGACGGCGCCTGGGTGAAGTTGCCGAAGGGCATCAACCGTGTCTCATTCAGTGAGCTCCCTCCGGGCGACTATACGCTCCGCATCAAGGCGAACGACTGCATGGTGGAGTCGGAGGCGGTGACCATCAAGATACATATCATGCCGGCGTGGTGGAGCACATGGTGGGCGATATTCATCTATGTCGTTCTCTTCTTCGCTGTTGTCGGATGGATTGTCCTTCAACTTGTCCATCGCTATCGCACGCGTCAGGAGATGCTCCAACATATCCATGCCGAGCAGATCAACGAGGCGAAGCTGCAGTTCTTTATCAATATCTCCCACGAGATTCGAACCCCGATGTCGCTAATCATCAGTCCGCTCCAGAAGCTGATGACCACCGATAGCGACGATGCGCGCCAGAAGACCTACCGCGTCATGTACCGCAACTCGCAGCGAATACTCCGACTCATCAACCAGCTGATGGATATCCGTAAGATTGATAAGGGTCAGATGACGTTGGCCTTCCGCGAGACGGAGATTGTGGGCTTTATCAACGACCTGAAGGATACCTTTGCATCGTCCGCCGACCGTAAGCATATCGCGCTGAGCTTTACCCACGAGGGACTCGAGCGTCTGGCGGTGTGGGTGGACCCTGTCAACTTCGATAAGATTGTGATGAATCTGCTCTCCAACGCCCTGAAGTTCACTCCCGACGGAGGCTCAATCAATGTCAACCTCGCCGTGAAGAGTGTGGAGCTCCACGAAGGAGAGCTGACGAACTGTGCAGAGCTGAGCGTGAAGGATAGCGGAATAGGCATACCCGAGAGCAGCATGGAGCACATCTTCGAGCGCTTCTATCAGATAAGAAACAGCCAGAACAGCGTGGGCGGCGGAACGGGTGTCGGACTCCATCTGACCCATTCGCTTGTCGAACTTCACCACGGACGCATCTCCGTTGCCAACAATGTGGGTGAGCCTGGTTGCTGCTTTACGGTGGTAATCCCGCTGGGACGTGAGCATCTGCGCGACGATGAACTCGCTCCGGACGAAGCACCGGTGGAGAAGAGAGTGGTTGAGCAACTTGTCGCTCCGCTCGACGTGCCCGAAGAGGAGGAAGAGGAGAGAGGCAGGGCCCGCACCAAGTATCGTGTGCTTATCGTTGAGGATGATGAGGAGATACGCCGTTACATCAGCAGCGAACTCTCTGCCGACTATAAGATAAGTGAGAGCAGCAACGGCAAGGAGGCACTCCAGGCAGTCTTCGACAATCGTCCCGACATTATTATAAGTGATGTGATGATGCCCGAGATGGATGGCATCACGCTCTGCCGAAAGATTAAGCAGAACATAACGCTCAACTGCATCCCCGTAATCCTGCTCACCGCCAAGACCCGCGAGGAGGACAACATGGAGGGACTGGAGAGCGGAGCCGACGCCTACATGACCAAGCCATTCAATATTGAACTGCTGAAGAAGACGGTGCAGAACCTGCTGAAGAGTTGCGAGAGAATGAAGAATAGCTACAGCGGCAAGCAACTCCAGACGGAGCAGATTGATAAGAAGGAGATGCGCTCTGCCGACGACCGTCTGATGGAGCGAGTGATGAAGGTAATCAACGACAACATAAGTAATCCGGAACTTACCGTCGACGAGGTGGCTGCATCGGTCGGAATCAGTCGTGTCCATCTCCATCGTAAGCTGAAGGAGCTGACCGGTCAGACCACGCGCGACTATATTCGCAACGTTCGTCTGAAGATGGCGGCAGAGCTCCTCTCGCAGAAGAGATATAGCATAGCCGAGGTTTCGGACCTCACCGGCTTCGCCAATCCGAACAGTTTCTCCGTGTCGTTCAAGGAGTTGTATGGTGTTTCGCCCTCACTCTATATGGACCAGCACCTGAGCGTGAAGGATGATCCGGGATTGCGTGCCGGATAAAAAGATAACTTTTTTGTGAAAAAAGTGACGTGAGGTATTGTATATTCGGAAAAAAGCCCTACCTTTGCATCGCTTTTGAAAACAAAAGCTGCTCTTCATGAGTATTTGGAGAGGTGGCAGAGTGGTCGATTGCAGCGGTCTTGAAAACCGCCGTACTGAGAGGTACCCGGGGTTCGAATCCCTGTCTCTCCGCTTCCAACCAAGGCTTCACAACGAAAGTTGTGGAGCCTTTTTTTTATTGTGTGATTCCGGAGGGGGGATTTGGCCTGATCTGGTCTGGTGTTTAAGGAATAGATAACGTATAAAAACAAAAGAGGGCATCTTTCGAGAAGATGCCCTCTTTTGTTTATCTGCTATATACCGTGGTATATTATTTCTTACGGTTACCGTAGCGGCTCATGAACTTATCAACACGTCCCGCTGTATCTACCAATGTAGACTTACCTGTGTAGAAAGGGTGAGAAGTGTTAGAGATTTCTATCTTAACCAAAGGATAAGTCTCTCCCTCAAATTCAATAGTCTCTTTAGTATTAACTGTTGAGCGAGACAAGAACATGTCACCGTTAGACATATCTTTAAACACTACCGGACGGTATGACTCTGGATGAATACCTTTCTTCATATCAGTATTTTTTTTCTTTTAAAAGTTTATTATATCGTTTACTATTTGGTAAAAAATAGTGTAATGGTCTATATTCAGGGCGCAAAGATAATGATTAATCCTTAACCGCGAAAGATTCTCGTCAAAAATTTTGCCCCTCGGAGCAGATATTTGCAGAATGAACAATTTGCGCTGTTTGGCGGTTTTGCAATATTGACGTTGCAATAATCGGAAGGAAAAGAGGTCAGTGAGGAGTTTTTTTGAAATTTGTTATAAATATATCTCTTATTAATCGCAATATTTTTTCATTTGTTACGGATTATCCGTTACTTTGCGGTGTGAAAAAAGAATCATTTTATTATTTACAATATAAACTTTAAACAATATGATTAACTACAAAGACTTAGGACTTGTGAACACACGCAAGATGTTCGCTAAGGCTATCAAGGGCGGATACGCAATCCCTGCCTTCAACTTCAACAACATGGAGCAGCTGCAGGCAATCGTTAAGGCAGCAGTAGAGACTAAATCTCCTGTCATCCTTCAGGTATCAAAGGGCGCTCGCCAGTATGCTAACCAGACTCTTCTCCGCTACATGGCTGAGGGTGCCGTTGAGTATGCTAAGGAGCTCGGTTGCGCTCATCCTGAGATCGTGCTTCACCTTGACCACGGTGATACATTCGAGACTTGTAAGTCATGTATCGACATGGGCTTCTCTTCAGTGATGATCGATGGTTCACATCTTCCTTACGACGAGAACGTAGCTTTGACTAAGAAGGTCGTTGAGTATGCTCACCAGTTCGACGTAACTGTAGAGGGAGAGCTTGGCGTATTGGCAGGCGTTGAGGACGAGGTTTCTGCTGAGCACCACACATATACAGAGCCTGAGGAGGTTATCGACTTCGTAACTAAGACTGGTTGCGACAGCTTGGCAATCTCTATCGGTACTTCACACGGAGCATACAAGTTCACTCCGGAGCAGTGCCACATCGATCCGAAGACTGGCCGCATGGTTCCTCCTCCACTTGCATTCAACGTTCTTGATGCCGTTATGGAGAAACTTCCTGGATTCCCAATCGTTCTTCACGGATCATCTTCTGTTCCACAGGAGGAGGTTGACACAATCAACAAGTATGGTGGTGCTTTGAAGGCTGCCATCGGTATTCCTGAGGATGAGCTTCGCAAGGCTGCCAAGTCTGCTGTCTGCAAGATCAACATCGACTCTGATAGCCGTCTGGCTATGACTGCCGCTGTCCGCAAGGTATTCGTTGAGAAGCCAGCTGAGTTCGACCCACGTAAGTATCTTGGTCCGGCTCGCGACAACATGGAGAAGATGTACAAGCACAAAATCATCAA
>CAZKNB010000033.1:0-11109 GCA_964554075.1 uncultured Bacteroides sp. | reverse complement strand
TGAATGTCTCCTCAATCTTCTTACCGAACTTGATATCGTCGATGTAGTATGTTGCACCAACCTTACCATAGTTCAGGATGATACGGTTTGCATCATCGTAAGCAGGAGTGAACTCAAACTGATAGTCAATCCAACCAGTTGTCAACTCGAAGGTGTTGTAACCACCCTGGCTGCCATAGGTTGAGCTGTTCTGATACTGGAACTGAAGCTGACCGCCACTGATAGATGACTTAGCCTTGAAGGTAATCACATATGTCGTGTTCGGGTCGAGAGCTGTGTCGAATGTATAGGCGAACTGAGCCTCCCATGCATTACCGTCACCATTGTTCTCAAGTACCACACCGGCTGTGCCGTTATAGCCGGCACCTTCAACAGACTCAGCGGACTTCTTGTTGGAACCCCAGGAGCCCCAGCCGCCCATTGAACCCGCAGAGAACTCAGAGCTTGCTGCAGGAAGGATATTCTCGCAGACATCGTCATCGCTTGCCTCTACGACAACCTCAGGAGCAAGCAGAGACTTCAGATAGGTCTGCTGTTGCTGAGTGTGCCACAGGAAGTTGTGACCATAAATCAAGATGTCGGCAGGAACGGCAGCGAGGAACTTGTCGATAGTCGTGAAGTCAAGACTACCATCGTTCTTCACTACAGAGGAGTGTTTCATCGCATTACCCGTTGTGAACATCTGGAAGTTATTGTCTGCCACAGTCTTGTAAGCCTCATCAGATGTATAGAGGTCGGCGCCGAGTCCGAGACCAATTGTCATCTCAGAAGCATACTTCGTAGCATAATTCTTGATATAGTCGTAGTTCGCCAATTTCTCCGCCAGTTCGAGAGGCATATCAGAGATCTTGACATCGCCATAACCGTCGGGGCGTCCCCACTCCATCTTCTGATCGTAACAGCCAGTGAGCGCAAATGTCAATGCTGTTACCGGAATAATGATTCTATTTAGTTTCATAATTCAAATCGTTTTAGTGTTAATCATCAAAGTCGGACACTGTAATCGCTGCGCAAGGCACAACGCGCCAGTTGTCAGTATAGATTTTCACGGATGTTGTTGTTGCAGACACATCGAGTCCACCATAGGTGAAGTCTGTATTAACGAATCCCATACCGAAGTTCTTGTAAGTTGCAGAGTTGCGGTCGTCAACTACATCCTGGAATGTCGGAGCTGTAGCATCTGTGTCGGCAAGAATCTTTGCATACTTCACGAACTCACTGAACGGAATGGTAACAGTCTGCCAGCCGCTTGTCTTGAACGGAGTGGCAACGCCGTCAACAATCCATGGGATGTAGAATGCGACCGCATTACCGGCATTGTTATCGTCTGACTTGTAACCACCGAAGTTAAAGTTGTTAATCAGACAGATCTGGATATGACCTGTTGTGCTCCATGCTTCAGGGACATATATGTCAAACTGGAATGCAACGTCGGTAAGAGCCGTTGTTGCAGGAATGTAGTTGTACATGCGAGTCCAGTCCTCAAAGTCGTTTCCGTTACCGGCTGTCCAGCACTCAGAAGCACGAGACTTACCACCAACGACACCGCCGGCAGAGATAATACGGTCGGGAATCAACTGGAAGCACTTGCCACGTCCACTGTTCAACGGGTCGTCGGCAAGATCCTCATCGTTAATCATACTACCTGTCTCACTCCAGCTCCAATAGCCCTGAGTACCTGTACCATCGAAGTCGATGATCATACAGTCACGATTATTGAAGTATGCAGGAGAGATTGCTGTACCATTTGCACACTCAGAGGTGATTGAGCCGCTTGCGGTAACGCCCTCAGGCATAACGAATGAATACCACTCACCATTCTCATCATCACTCTTAATGTTTGTAACCTCAACGCCACCGGGGAGAGTAACCTTTGTAGTCTCGTGCAGGTTAGCGCCATAGACAGTGACAGTCTCGCCGGCCTGCGGCAACGTGTTACTTATAGAGGTAACAGACGGAGAGGCGGCACGGATAGTGAACTGATACGTAGTCTCTGTCTTATCCTTCACGAAGCGAAGAGTGTTGCGAACATCCTCCTCAGCATCGACCACCGGAGTCTTGGCACTGAGAGTGACAAGCATAGAGTTGTCAGTCACATACGCCACATTAAAGTATGTATCGTAGCCATTGACATAGAGTTTCTTCAGTCCGAGGAATCCGGAGCCCTCGATACGGATCATCTGACCCAGACGGGCGAAGTCCACCTCACGGTCGGGAACTGTAGACTTGTAGTCCTCCAGATAAATCTTGTTCACCTTGATTGGAGAGCTTTGGCTGCCGCTCTCGTCGTCGTCACACGATGTCACCATGCAGGTTGTCATCAGTGCGACAAACAGTAACCATATATATTTTAATCCTTTCATAATATATCAACTTTTAAAGGTTAGTTATAGAGTTCAGAGGCTGTTACCTCCTTATCGCCAAACTCATAAGCCACAGTCTGCAATTCGCCGTTTGCGTCAGCCTTAAGGTAGCTATTCTTATTCTGGTCGTTATCAGACACAGGAAGCGTCAAACTGTTGACAGTCGCTGTAGCCACACCTGTACCTGGAGCGACATAGCTGGAACTAATCTCGTAGACACCAGTCTCTGTGTTGTAATCATACGAAGCATTGCGGTCCTGATTGTTCAGATAGTTGATAACCTCCTGCTGCTTGTAGTATGCGCGACGAACGAGATCGTACCAGTACTGACCCTCGAATGCGAACTCTATGCGGCGTTCGTAGCGAAGATCCTCATAGGTGATGGAGCTCTTTGTTGGCATACCTGCACGAGTACGTACCCTATTGAAGTACTCCAGAGCTGTTGCATCGCTTGTTGATGCATCATTGCCAAGGATAGCCTCTGCAAGATTCAGGTAGACCTCAGCGACACGTTGCATATAGGTATTCATACCAGTGCTCTGCTTGTAGCTGACACCGTTATCATCGTGAGTACCTACAACATACTTTCTGATGTTGGCACCCTGATTACCTCTGCTCTCTGTTACGCCGTAGGTATAACCACCATTCTTGATGTTCAGATCCTCGTAATACTCGCCGTAGCTTGCCACAGAGTAGTGCTTACGGATCTTATCCTGAGCGTCATACTCCTGGAAGAGGTTCCATGAACAATATGTAGCACCACCCCAGTTTGTACCATCTGTCACAAGAGTTGACCAACCGAAGAATGCTGCGATAGACTGATTACATCCCCAACCAATGGCATCGGTAGAACCGGTCAGCCACTGCAGAGAGAAGAGAGACTCCTTATTGTTGTTGCTCTCAATCTTGAAGAGGTCGCCATAGTTATCCATCAGTCCGTAGCTGCTGTTGCCAATCACCTTGAGGGCAGCTTTACGAGCCAGGTCAAGGTAATATGTATTACGTGTGCCGCGGTTGAAATCGGTAGCCACGTTAGAGCCATTGTACTCACCGTCTGTTGTCAGACCCGCCATTGAGAGATATACTCTTGAGAGCATACCGAAGGCACTTGTCTTAGTGACACGACCAACAGTTGAAGCTGTCTTAGGCAGATACTTCGCAGCATATTCAAGGTCGCGGATAGCGAACTCCATGACATCGGTGCGATTGTTTGCCGGTGCCACATAGTTGTTAACCAGCGCAGAGGTATTCTCATAGATTATCGCCGCACCCCATAGAGAAGCAAGATACCAGTAGGCTGTTCCACGCATGAAGCGTGCTTCAGCGATACCCTGATTCTTGACATCCTCACTTACCGATGAAGAGGCATGACTAATGTTGTCGATAGCGTTGTTTGCCTGTGACACAACTGAATATAGAGACTTCCATGCATCATCAAGTCCCGCACTAAGAGATGTCTCATTCATGTTAGTGTACGGATAGATGTAGTCGGAATACTGAGCCGTGATATTGTTGGCACGACCATCACCCATACTATAATAGAACTTACCGTTGAAGTCGTTCCACACGTAGTTGTAGAGCGGTGCTGTGGCCGACTCGATAGCCTCGTCGGAGTCAAAGAATGTCTCCTGATTAAGGCTCGTCGTATTCTCCTTCTCAAGGAAGTCTTCGCAGCTCGTCATTGTGAGAGCTCCGAGCAGCATCGAAATGTATATATATTTACTTTTCATTGTTTCTCCTTTTTAAGGTGTTAGAATGATACATTCAGTCCGAAGGTATAGACGCGAGGTGAAGGATAACGACCATAGTCGAGGCCATTCAACAAAGCATCACCATTCAAACATCCGATTTCCGGGTCGTAGCCGTCATACTTAGACCAAGTGTAGACGTTCTGCAGGTTGGCATAAACGCGGAGGTTCTGGATACTCAGCTTGCTGATCCACTTCTTCGGGAAGTTGTAAGCGAGAGAGATGTTCTGGATGCGCAGATAAGAACCATCCTCAATGTAGAGGTCGCTGACACGGTTGTTCTCGTTGGTTGTTGAAGCAGAGAGTCGTGGCAGAGTTGTGCTTGAAGCATTTGACACGTAGAGGTTACGGTAGTCGTCCGGACCGTCAGGATCAATCTTTGAGATGATGGCATAGTTGGCAGCGCTCTTCAGCAAGTTGCTGTTGACACGCGGATTCTCAATCCAGCGCTTTGTGTAGTTGAGTACATCGTTTCCGTAAGAGCCGCTCAGGAAGATAGTGAGGTCGAATCCCTTCCATGAGAATGTATTACCGATACCGTAAGTAAACTTCGGGTTCGGGTTACCGATGAATGTACAGTCGCTGTTGTTGATGACACCATCACCGTTAAGGTCGGCGAAGATATAGTCACCAATCCAGGTCTTACCCTCCTCGATTGAAGAGCCCTCGGGGATAGCCACCTGCTTAACATTACCACTTGCATCCTTATAATAGAAGTCCTCAGCCTTGTCGAAGCGGCCGATTACCTTGTAGCCCCAGAACTGACCGATAGGCTGACCAACTACGGTACGAGTAACGGTGTTAGTCTCAGAGCCTACGCTGAATGTCTTCTCGATAGATGCGCTCTCTGTGTCGAGGCTGATTACCTTGTTGCGGTTGAGAGAGAAGACGAAGTTACTTCTCCAAGAGAATCCCTTCTGGTCGATATTGACTGTATTAAGAGTAAGCTCGATACCCTTATTCTCCAATGAACCGACATTTGCCCATGGGTTTGAAGCGGCACCCTTACCACCTGAACCGAGGTATGAAGGCAACGGCAACTGCAGCAACAGGTCTTTTGTCTTCTTATAATAGATATCGGCAATGAACTCGATACGGTTGTCGAACATGTTCAAGTCGAGACCAAGGTTGGTTGAGTATGTAGTCTCCCACTTCAGGTCCGGATTGGCTGTATTGCCGTTCAGCACGCCTGTACCCCAAGGAGTAGACTTAGTTGAGAGGAGAGCCATGTATGCCCAATTCTCAACGTTCTGGTTACCGGTGGCACCCCAGCCGAGACGGAGTTTCAAGTTGTTGATGACATCGTTGTCCTTCAGGAAGCTTTCGTTCTTAATCTTCCATGCCAAGGCAGCAGATGGGAACCATCCCCAGCGGTTACCCTCAGCGAACTTTGAAGAACCATCGCGACGGATAGTCGCTGTAATGAGGTAACGGTCGTCGTAGCTATAGAAAGCGCGGGCGAAGTAAGAGAATAGTGAGTTGTCACTCTGGCTACCGGTACCGGTAGATGTGGTAAGGTCGCCGGCGCTCGGGTCGTGGGCAGAGTTAGAGAGGAAGCCTGTAGCGGCACTCTTCTGAGTCTCCCAGTGAGAGTCGCTCATCTCCTGTCCAACCATTGCATTTATATTGTGCACCTTATTGAATGTTCTGTCGTAAGTCAAGATGTTTCTCCAGCTCCAATACTTTGTATCTGTCTTTGTCCATGTGCTTGTACGTGTGCTGTTTGTAAGTACACCGAATGTGTAGTCCGGCATATAATAGTAGTACTTATTCAGGTTGTAGTCAGCGCTCAGCTCTGTCTTAAACTTGAGACCCTTGATGATTGTAGCCTCCAGGTACGTACTCAGTCGGAAGTTCATCTTCTTGTTGTAGTCCTCCTTAACTGAAGCCAAAGCTACAGAGTTGACCGGCATCCATACATCGTCCGGACCGTCGAACGTACCGTCGGGGTTGCTGACAGCTACAGACGGCTGCTGAATCAAGGCGTTCATAATGACATCCTGGTCGCAACCAACCTTCTGCTTTGAATCTGCTAAGGAGAAGTTTACGCCACCGTTCAGCCACTTCTTAATCTTCGCGTCGATGTTTGAGCGGAGAGTGAGACGCTTGAAGCTTGAGCCGATAGCGATACCATCCTGATTGAGGTAACCACCACTGAAAGCATAAGTAACGCGGTCGTTACCACCGGTGATAGAGATGTTATGGCTTGTCATAAGAGCATTGCGGAAGAGTTCATCCTGCCAGTCGGTACCCTCGCCGAGGAGGTCGGGACGAACGAAAGCATTGCTCTGAGCCACGATGCCGGCTTCAGCTCTATTATTATGATGTGTAGCATACTCCTGCAGGTTCATCATGTCCAGGTGCTTCGGCATAGACTGCCAACCGACATAACCATCATAAGTAATGGTAGCCTCGCCTGCCTGACCACGCTTAGTAGTCACCATGATGACACCGTTTGATGCACGCGCACCGTAGATGGCTGTTGCAGATGCATCCTTCAGGACATCCATTGATACGATATCCGACGGGTTGATGTTTGAGAGCGGGTTGCTGTTCTCGTCGTCTGTTGAAGAGTCCACAACGACACCGTCAATGACGAAGATAGGCTGGTTGGTAGCATTCAGAGAGTTGATACCACGAATACGGATAGCGGTGCTGGCACCCGGAGTACCGGAGTTGGCCTGAATCTGCACACCGGCAGCACGACCCTGCAACACCTGATCGATTGATGTGGTAACGGACTTCTTGATTGCCGCGTCGCTGACAGAGACAACTGAACCGGTCAAATCGGAACGTTTCATCTGGCCGTAACCAACGACAACCACCTCATCCAACAACTCTGTATCCTCCTTCAGCGTTACGCTCAGCTGCGTCTTGCCGTTGACAGGAACGTCTGTCGTCTTATATCCGATGAAAGAAACTTGTATCACACTATTTGACGGAACTTTAAGAGTGAAATTACCGTCCAAGTCACTAATAGTACCGTTGCCGGTAGTGCCCTTCTGCAAAACACTGGCTCCCACGATGGGTTCACCGCTCTGATCCTTTACAGAGCCCTTCACCGTAATGCTTTGCGAAAATGCCCAAACAGGAATCAGGCAAAGTAGGAATAGGATTCCTATTGTTTTTGTTAGATGCTTAGTGAAATTCATAACGAATTAGTTAATTAAAGAATAACAAAAGTTGCACTCAGTAGTCCTTGTGTTCATGGACCCGAAGGCGTTGTACTTTTTTCTCGTTGATCTCGTTGATTGATACAATTTGTTTTTAGGTTTTCATGACTATTATTATTGAATTAAACATTTATTTTCCATTAACAAATATAGAGTACACATATTAAAAAGTATCAAAGGAATATATCTTTTCTATATACTTCATGTTACATCAGCCCCGATTTTGTTACAAAAATCTTTTCCCATGTTACATTTCTGTTGAAAAACATATAATTTGCGTCACAAGGAGCAGTTTCTCCACAGATTTTTTAAATGTTCGTTGGCATTTATTTTTAGTCGTAAAGAGACTGAAGGTTTGGTCTCTAAATAGTATCTTTGCGTCACGAATCAATGTTAATGCAAAAGAATGAAGATATTTCCTACACATACCATTAAGAAGCTCGACCAAGCCACCATCGAGAGGGAGGGCATAAAGTCGTTCGACCTCATGGAGCGCGCAGCCGGAGCCATCACCGACGCCATAGTTAAACGTTGGGACAGCAGCACGCCGTTCACCATATTCGCCGGACCCGGCAACAACGGAGGCGACTCTCTCGCCGTTGCCAGGATGTTGGCGGAGAAGGGATACCACGTGGAGGTGTACCTCTTCAACACAAAGGGTGTGCTCTCCGAGGACTGTCAGGCCAACAAGGAGCTTGTGGAGCTGATGGACGAGATTAACTTCAACGAGGTGACAAGCCAGTTCACTCCGCCTACGCTCACCGAGGCCCACGTGGTGATTGACGGTCTGTTCGGCTCCGGACTCAACAAACCGCTCACCGGAGGTTTCGCTTCCGTAGTGAAATACATCAACGCATCTCCCGCCACCGTTGTATCCATCGACATACCTTCGGGACTTATGGGCGAGGACAACACATTCAACATACGTGCGAACATCATCCATGCCGACCTCACGCTGAGTCTGCAACTGCCGAAACTCTCATTCCTCTTTGCGGAGAACTACAATCTGCTCGGCGAATGGGACCTCATCGACATCGGTCTCAGTCAGGATGCCATAGATGAGACCGACACCAACTACGAGATACTTGAGTTGGAGGATATTCGTTCGATGATGAAGGTGCGCTCACGCTTCGACCACAAAGGGGTGTTCGGGCACGCGCTGCTCATTGCCGGTTCGAAGGGAATGGCAGGAGCGTCGGTACTTGGAGCCAGAGCCTGCATGCGTTCAGGTGTAGGACTCCTCACCGTTCATGCACCGCAATGCAACAACACCATCCTTCAGACATCCGTTCCGGAGGCTATGGTGGAGTGCGACGCACACGAGACCTGCTTCGCCGAAGCCACAGACACCGACCCATACAGCGCAATCGCGATAGGTCCGGGACTTGGCAAGAGCGAGGAGACAGAGGCTGCGCTCATCGAGCAGCTCAAGGAGTGTCAGACACCGATGGTCATCGATGCCGACGCCATAAACATCCTCGCCAACCATCGTCCGGCATTAGCAAGTCTGCCGAAGGGTTCAATACTCACGCCCCACCCCAAAGAGCTGGAGCGACTGGTCGGTAAATGCCAGAGCTCATACGACCGTCTGAGCAAGGCCGCGGAGCTGGCACGCGTCAACAGCCTGTACATCGTGCTGAAAGGCTCATTCACAGCCATCATCACACCTACGTCAAGCTACTACTTCAACCCCACCGGCAACCCGGGAATGGCAACGGCAGGAAGCGGCGACGTACTGACAGGTGTAATCCTGGCACTTCTTGCACAGGGCTACACATCCGAGGAGGCGTGCAAGATTGGAGTTTTTGTCCACGGACTGGCAGGCGACTTCGCGAAGAAGAAGCTCGGCGAGATTGGTATGACAGCGGGCGACATCGTCACCAACCTGCCAACGGCATTCAAGGCAGTCGCCGACTGACAAGAGAGAGAGTTTGCAAACTGAATAAACGTACACATTAATATATATAATCAAATTAGTGATGAAGAAGTTGATTATCATAGCCGGACTCACAGCAACAGCACTGAGCGGCTACGCACAAACAGAGGTTATTGCCGGGATGTCCAACGGAAAGGACTACGGCGTGACCTACGCATTGCCAAAGACAGAGATTGAGGTGCAGGCCAACGTATGCCACGTTGTCTACACCCCCGGAGAATTTGCGAAATACGCCAACCGCTACCTGCGCATCAGCGACGTGCCGCAGCAGGCAGAGGAGTACTACGAGCTGAAGTCGATAACAGCTGCATCTGTCGGAGTTGCCGACAAGGAGAATACATACTTCATAAAGATGAAGGACAAGAGCGTGGCTCCGCTCGTAGAGCTTACGAAAGATGGACTGATCAAGTCAATCAACATGGTAAAGAGCAGCGAGACCACGAAAACTACCGAGGCAAAGGTTGCCGCCACAAAGAGCATAGACCCGCGCAGCTTCCTCACGGAGGAGATTCTGATGAGCAGCTCTTCGGCAAAGATGGCAGAGCTTGTAGCCAAGGAGATTTACAACATACGCGAGAGCAAGAATGCGCTGCTCCGCGGTCAGGCTGACAACATGCCGAAGGATGGCGAACAGCTGCGCATCATGATTGAGTCGCTCAACGAGCAGGAGCAGGCCATGACGGAGATGTTCACCGGTAAGTATGAGCGCACTGACAAGACAGTCAACGTACGCATCAATCCGGAGGATGGCGTTAAGGACAAGGTGGCGCTGCGATTCTCGAAGAAGCTCGGAGTGGTGTCGGCATCAAACCTTGCAGGTGAGCCGGTCTACATCAGCATAACCGACCTCAACGCCGTAAGCAAGCCGACTGAGGTGAGCAAGAAGAAGCCGGAGGGCGTGGCATACAACGTGCCGGGCAAGGCGAACGTGACACTGACGATGAACAACGCCAAGGTGTTCGACCAGGAGCTGCCGGTCACTCAGTTCGGCACTGTGGAATATCTTGCCAACGTGCTTTTCAACAAGAACTCAACGATTAAGGTTAGCTTCGATTCAAACACCGGAGCTTTGCTGAAAGTGGATAGAGATACAGAGAACTGATAATAGAAAAAGCGTCCCGCATGGGACGCTTTTTTTATTTACTTCTTTATGTTAGGCAACTCCAGACCGTAACCCTTCTTCTTATCCTCAGCCTTAAGCATCAATCCAACAATCAACGCAAGAGCACCGAGAACCACGAAAGTCACCATCGGAATTGTGTAGTCGTATCTCTGAACGCCATCCACAACCTCAGTCTTACAGAAGGCGTTAAGTTCCCAACCTATCAACAATGGCACACCAGACAAGCCCCAGTTCTGCACCCAGAAGATGAGGGCGTAGGCAGTACCCAACTGACGCTCCGGAATGATCTTCGGAACAGATGGCCACATGGCAGACGGAACCAGTGAGAATGCCACACCAAGAATAAGCATGATGATAGCGGCAAACCACCAGTAGTCTAAGATAGGCAGAGCGAAGAGCACGTGAACCACGATGAGCATCATCGAGCCCGCAATCATCAGCGAGGCGCCCTTACCTATGCGGTCGTAGAGTGAGCCGAAGAGCGGAGTCAGGAAAATGGTACCGAAAGGCAGCAATCCAGGGATTGTTCCCGCCAGTTCAGAATCCACGTTATACTTCTGCATCATGAGGTCGGTGGCATACTTGATGAATGGGAATACAGCCGAATAGAACAACAGGCAAAGCAGCGCAATGAGCCAGAATCCCTTGTTTGAGACGATGCCGACGATGTCCTTCACGCGGAACGGCTCCTCCGGCTCCTCGTTGACAGCAGAGAGCGAAGCGTCCAGCTTGCGGTCGTAGAACATATAGATGAAGTAAGCCACAG
>CAZKNB010000032.1:0-11112 GCA_964554075.1 uncultured Bacteroides sp. | reverse complement strand
TCATTGCGAACGAAACGGCGCCTCGTCCCTTGAACGGCGGGTTACCGTCGAACAGCTCGGGGAGTGAGCCTACGCAGTGCTGCGTCATCTCATCCTCCATACCAATCATGTGGCGGTTGACGAATGAGAGACCACTCATCTTATATATACGCAGGTATGCCTCCATATAGAATCCCATAAGCCATGGCCATGCCGTGCCCTGATGGTAGGCGTAGTCGCGCTGTATCGGAGAACCCACATAGTTTGGATTGTAGCCTGTGCTCTTCGGGCTGAGCGTACGCAGTCCCTTCGGGGTGAGAAGCTCCTTGGTGACGATGTCGAGCACCTGCTTCTTCTGCGGGCGGTCCAGCGGAGAGTAGTCGAAGGCTACGGTGAATATCATGTTCGGGCGAACGCTCCAGTCCATCATGTTGCCGTCAACGTAGTCGAGCAGATAGCCATACTCGTTGCGGAACACCTCGACGAACGACTTTCCGGCCTTGTCGGAGAGAGTGTCGAGAACGTCGGCAAAGACGCTGTCCTGTCCCTCACCCTCCTCGCGTGCCAGGTCTGCCACGAAGCGAAGAGCATTGTACCATAGAGCATTAATCTCAACGATATATCCTGAACGAGGAATCACCGGATGACCATTCACCTCTGAGTTCATCCATGTGACAGCCTTATCGGCACCGTTGGTGTAAATCAAGCCATTGTCGTGCAGGAATGCATTCTCATGTTTACGAGTGATGAAGAAGTCCATCACGTCGTGGAGCAGGCTGCCATACTTCTGTCGGCACTGCGTGCGCGAAGTCTCCTTGGCATACTGCTGCAAAGCCCATACAGCCCAGAGCAGCACGTCCGGATCCTCCATCTGATGAATCTTGTATGTGACAGGCTCGCCTGAGATAAACTGGCGGATGGCCTTCTCGGCTGTCTCCATTGCATTCTCAAACTCGTCGACCTCGCCTACGGCAAGCGTCAGGCCCGGGAGAGATACAAACATATCGCGTGCGCGACACTTGAACCAGGGATAGCCTGCAAGTATGTAGTGCTCACCATCCTGCTTGTTGTGGAACTGGTGGGCAGAGTTCTTCAGACAGTAGTAGAAGTTCTTGCGTGGGACGCGGTCGGCAGCCTCATCCTCGAACTTCTTCTTCAGCTGGCGGGATGCAATCTCAGAGATGCCGGCAGAGAAGACCACGCTCTCGCCCATCTTGATGTCCATCTCGAAATAGCCCGGAACGTAGAGGTCCTCATTGAAGTCGTAGCCACGCTCCAGCTCCTTAGGATACTCGATGCCACGATACCAGTCGGGAACGAAGTGGAATTCATTCTTCTTATTGAGCTGCATGAAGAGCTCCGGATAGCCCGGATACATGCAAGTCTTGATTCCGTTCTCCACCTCCTGATAGTCGCGGCTGGCAGCAGCATTCTCGTGAGTGAACTCACGCACACTGCGGAAAGCCAGGAATGGACGAAGACGGAGCTTCGTCGGCGACTGAGCCTGCAGAAGAGTGTAACGGATAAGGATACGATTCTCGTAGTGAACAAAGAGCTTCTCCTTCTTCAGGATTACGCCACCCACGCGGTAGATGGTAGCCGGGATATGTTCACAGTCAAACTCACGGATGTACTTGTGTCCGTTGGGACTGAAGTTGTTTCCCTGGTATTTGTGTAGACCAAGGTTAAACTCTGCGCCATGCTGGACGACTGTCTCGTCAAGAGAAGACAACAACACGTGGTTTTCATCGTCAAGATCAGGTATCGGTATAACCAGCAAGCCGTGGTATTTGCGAGTGTTACACCCCACAATCGTAGTACAATGATACGCCCCTGAACGATTTGTCCTCAGAATCTCTCTTGGCAACGATTCCTCCAAGTTGGTCATGAGAGTCTTGTCAAAATGCAGATAACTCATAGGTACGCTTTATTAAATTTGTTTATTAGATTTTCGATTATTAAATGTCGTATTAGTTATTATCCCCAAATATACGGATATTAGTTAAGATTGAAACTAAAATATACTTTATTTTCTAAATATTTAATCAAAAAGGGTAAATCGGGCAAAAATATTTATCTCTGGCAATCTCTCTTTATTTCACGAAAACTGATTATCTTTGCGATAGAAAAGCCTAAAATGATAACTAAAAACAAATATCAAAACATGAAAAAGAGCTTTATTGCCGTTATGCTGGCGCTGGCTTGTATGTCTGCCACAGCACAGGAGAAAGAGGATGGCTTCCAGTTCACCACTGTGAAGGCTAACCCGATTACATCAATCAAGAATCAGAACCGTTCAAGCACTTGCTGGTCATTCTCCGGCATCGGTTTCATCGAGTCTGAGCTTCTTCGTCTGAACAAGGGCGAGTACGACCTCTCTGAGATGTTCGTCGTTCACCACACAATGGTTGACCGCGCTGCGAACTATGTTCGTCTCCACGGCAATTCGTCATTCTCACCGGGCGGTAGCTTCTACGACGTGATGTTCTGTCTGCGCAACTACGGACTCGTTCCGCAGGAGGCTATGCCGGGTATCATGTATGGCGACAGCCTTCCTGTTCACAATGAGCTCGACGCTGTAGCCGACGGTTACGTTAACGCCATCGCTAAGGGTAAGCTGACTAAGCTCTCTCCGGTATGGAAGAACGGCATCTCTGCCATCTACGACACATACCTCGGTGCCTATCCTACTGAGTTCAAGTACAATGGCAAGAGCTACACTCCGCAGTCTTTCGCTAAGCAGCTCGGCATCAACCCCGACGACTACGTGTCATTGACTTCATACACTCACTACCCATTCTACACTCAGTTCGCTATCGAGGTTGAGGACAACTGGCGTGGTGGTCTCTCTTGGAACCTCCCTATCGACGAGCTTATGGCCGTAATGGACAACGCCATCGACAAGGGCTTCACTTTCGCTTGGGGTAGCGACGTCAGTGAGCAGGGCTTCACTCGCGACGGTATCGCTGTAATGCCGGATGCTACTAAGGGCGCTGAGCTCACTGGTTCCGACATGGCTCGCTGGACTGGTCTTACTCCTGCCGACAAGCGCAAAGAGCTTACTTCTAAGCCTCTTCCGGAGATGGAGATCACTCAGGAGATGCGTCAGACTGCTTACGACAACTGGGAGACTACCGACGACCACGGCATGCTGATCTACGGTAAAGCTACCGACCAGAACGGCAAAGAGTACTTCATGGTTAAGAACTCTTGGGGTGAGAGCGGTAAGTACAAAGGCGTTTGGTATGCATCAAAGGCTTTCGTTGCCTACAAGACTATGAACATCCTCGTTCATAAAGATGCACTTCCTAAGGATATCGCCAAGAAACTTGGTATCAAATAAGGAGTTATTCGCAACTCAATATACTTAGATTTAATTGGTTTAGAGCACAGTCCGTGAGGGCTGTGCTCTTTCTTTTGTTTACTCATTATTATATCGTTATGTGCGATTTCTGGTCCCATTTGTCGTATCCTATGACTTTTTATTCTTACTTTTGCGGAAATTATGGATTTACGAATTGAGATAATAGTTCAAAAATGAATAAAACATCTGACTATAAATTTACTATCATAGTGCCGGTCTTCAACGAAGAGGACAACATCTACACACTGGAGAAGAAGCTTGGCGACTTCCTGCCGACATCGCTCCAGAAGGCATGCGTACTCTTCGTCAACGACGGTTCGAGAGACAAGAGCCTGGAGCGCATCGTGGAGATCTGCGGTCGCAACAAGGACTTCTTCTACATCAGTCTGGAGAAGAACTCCGGCCTGAGTGCAGCCATGAAGGCGGGAATAGACGTTGCCGAGTCGCCCTACCTGGGATATATCGATGCCGACCTGCAGACGGCGCCCGACGACTTCAACCTCCTGCTCGCGGACATCGAGAACTACGAGCTGGTGACCGGCATCCGCGCCAACCGCAAGGATAGCTTCTTCAAGAATCTACAGTCGAAGATTGCCAACGGCTTCCGTCGCTCCATGACCGGCGACACGGCTCAGGATACGGGCTGTCCGCTTAAGGTGATGCACACGGCCTACGCCAAGCGTATGCCCTTCTTCACCGGCATGCACCGCTTCATCCCTGCCCTGATGATGCTCCAGAACGGACGCATCAAGCAGATTCCCGTGCGCCACTTCCCCCGCGTGGCAGGTGTTTCCAAGTATCATCTCTGGAACCGCCTGGTCTCTCCATTCATGGATTGCTTTGCCTATCGCTGGATGAAGAAGCGCTACATCAACTATAGCATCGGTTCAAACAACATCAACGACTGATGGAGGCAAACAGCGTAGCAGTCTTTGTCATCGGGTTCCTGGCCCAGGCACTCTTTTCTTCACGAATCATAGTGCAGTGGGTCCTTTCGGAGAGGGCCAAGCGAGTGGTCTCACCCACCATCTTCTGGGTGCTGAGCATCGCTGCGTCCTATCTGCTCTGCCTCTATGGCTGGCTGCGCAACGACTTTTCAATCATCCTAGGACAGTTCATCTCCTACTACGTCTACCTCTGGAACCTCAAGTTGAAGGGCGTATGGGCGAAGCTGAACGTGGTGTTCCGCGCCGTTCTGCTGCTCACTCCGGTGGTTGCAGCCCTGGCGATGACAAGCGATTCGGGCAACTTCGAGAACATATTTTTCCACAACAGCGAAGTTCCCCTATGGCTTTTGTTGTTCGGTTCAGCCGGACAGATTATCTTTACGCTCAGATTTGTGTATCAGTGGGCCTACTCCCGCCGTCACTCCGAGTCGCTGCTTCCGGCAGGCTTCTGGATCATCAGCCTCGTGGGGTCGTCGATCATAATCTCCTACGGAGTGTTCCGCCTCGATCCCGTGCTTATCCTCGGTCAGTCGTTCGGCTTCGTGGCCTATGTGCGCAATCTGATGATTGGACATAAGAAATGACTATGAAACGAATTAATGAAAATACTATACTTGTGGTGCTCATCCTGCTGGCTCTTCTGCCGGCAATGGTGCTGCGCGACTTTACGCCCGACAACGAGCTGCGCTATCTCAGCATAGCCGACGAGGCGATAAGAGACGGACACATCTTCGCCTTCTACAATCAGTATGTACCCTATGCCGACAAGCCGCCTCTCTATCTCTGGATGGTGATGCTGGGCAAACTGATGTTCGGGCGCCACGTGATGCTCTTTCTCTCGCTCTTCTCCGTCGTTCCGGCGCTTGTCGTGATGCGTGTGATGGACAGCTGGGCATCCTCCTACATGCGCCTCTCGCTCGACACCCGCTTCACCGGGAAACTGATGTTGATGACCACGGGGCTCTTCCTCGGCATGGCGCTCACCATACGAATGGATATGCTGATGTGCATGTTCATCGTGCTCTCGCTCCACACCTTCTACCGCATGTACGCAGGCAGGGAGCGTCCGTCGGACCGCTGGATGTTCCCCATCTACATATTCCTCGGAATATTCACCAAGGGACCGATTGCGATACTCGTTCCGCTGGTCTCCATTCCCCTCTTCCTCGTCAGCGAAGGTAAGGCGCGCGAGGTTTGGCGCTACTGGGGATGGCGCACGTGGGCCACTCTGCTGCTGCTTTGCGGCGTGTGGTTCGGCTGTGTCTACATCGAGGGCGGACAGAGCTATCTGGACAACCTGGTGTTCAATCAGACCGTAAACCGTGCAGTCGACTCGTTCCACCACAAGGCACCCTTCTGGTACTACCTGACCTCCTTCTGGTACTCCGTAGCGCCATGGTGTCTGCTGATATTCTTCAGTCTGACAGCACGCCTGAAGCGCGACTATCACACCGACGGAGTGGAGCGATTCTTCATCTGCGTCGCCCTCTCCACCACCCTGCTACTCTCGATCATCAGTTCGAAGATAGCAGTCTACCTGCTGCCCGCCTTCCCATTCTTTGTCTATGCTGCCGTCATCGACATTGAGAAGCGAGGCTTGAAGAAGACAACAAAGGTATCACTGACAGTACCTGCCGTCATATTCCTCCTTGCGCTGCCAGCCGTTGGCTATCTGGCGATAAGCAAGACGATGGAGGTCAGCGCCGCATACTTCATTGCTGCGGCAGTGCTCTTCGTCAGCGGAGCGATGGCTATACGCATCCTGCACGCCAGGGCCGATGTCCACGGCGCCATCAACACCATAGCCGTCGGACTTCTGCTGACGGTGTTCGTGGCTGGATGGGCGATGCCTGAGCTAAACGTCGGAATAGGCTTCGAAAAGGTCTGCACCGAGGCGAAGGCCATGGCCGAGGAGAAGGGAGCCGAAGGGTATGTGTCGTTCGGCGTACGTCGCCCGGAGAGCATGGATGTATTCCTCGGCATAGATGTCACGAAGGTCGAGCCGGAGGATATTCTGCAGGAGCGCCACAAAGGTGCCGTGCTGATTGCAAAGAGGAAATACGTCGACAGGGAGAGAGAGATCAGCGAGTTTCTGGCGCCACGACCGAAACGTGAAGTCGGAGACTACATCATAGTGATTCTGTAAAAAAAACATAAGCGAAAGGGATAACAAAGGATGAAGATATTAGTGACAGGAGCTGCCGGATTCATCGGCATGCACACAGTGATTGCACTGCTGGAGAGGGGACACGAGGTCGTCGGAATGGACAACATAAACGACTACTACGACACTCAGCTCAAGCACGACCGCCTGGCGAATACAGGCATCATGGATGTTGAGGATGGACGTCTGACGTCGAGCAAGCGCTTCGGCGGCTACCGCTTCGTCAAGCTGGATCTCACCGACTTCAACGCCCTCGGCCAGCTCTTCGCTTCGGAGCGCTTCGACGCCGTCATCAATCTGGCTGGTCAGGCAGGCGTACGCTACTCCATCGAGAATCCCTTTGCCTATGCGCAGTCCAATCTCGTAGGCTTCCTGAACATCCTGGAGTGCTGTCGCAACCATCCCGTGAAGCATCTTGTCTACGCCAGCTCCAGCAGCATCTACGGCATGAACGAGAAGGTGCCCTACTCCGAGGAGGACAAGACCGACACACCCGTAAGCCTCTACGCTGCAACAAAGAAGTCCAACGAGCTTATGGCGCATGCCTACAGCAAGCTCTACGGCATACCTACCACAGGTCTGCGCTTCTTCACCGTCTATGGTCCGTGGGGCAGACCCGACATGGCGCCTTGTCTCTTCCTGAAGGCCATCCTGAAGGATGAGCCGATCAAGGTGTTCAACCACGGTCACATGCGACGCGACTTCACCTATGTCGACGACATCGTTCGCGGCGTAGTGGCCATCACCGAGAGTCCCGCCGAGGGTAAGGTGCCCTTCCGCATCTACAACATCGGCAACTCCTCGCCAGTCGACCTGCTCGACTTTATCCACGTGATTGAGAACGTTTCGGGCCATAAGGCCAGGATGAACATGATGGAGATGCAGCCGGGCGACGTAGTCACCACCTACGCCGACACCACACGCCTGGAGCGCGACTTCGGCTACCGTCCCTCCACATCGATAGAGGAGGGCATCAGCCGATTCTACAACTGGTACATGGACTACGGCAAACTCTGACCGCTCAGTCCGGGAAGTTCGGGAAGACCTTCTCTATCGGAATCACCGAGAAAAGTATGATGAATGAGAGGACTATGACCCCTATCTTGGTTATCCACCCAATCTCCTTCGCCGGCTGGACATACTGCACTATGAAGCGGCTGACGATGTAGAAGATGACGTATGCCCCTACACTGCCCACCAAGGCTCCGACGATTATGTCGCCCACATAGTGACGTCCCAGATAGATGCGCGAATAGCTGTTGATGATGGCCCAGCTGAACATGAAGATGTTGAGCGTGCGACGCTTCATCAGCAACATCAGGAAGACAGCAAGGCCGAAGGAGTTGGCAGCATGACACGACGGGAAGCCGTAGTGACCGCCACGACTGCCATTGACGATATGCACAAGGTCGGAGATCGGACTGTCGGGCGACGCCGGACGCGGACGAGCCACAACCGGACGAATCAGCGACGCGCAGACCTGATCGGCAAAGGTGATGGTCAGCGCAATGCCAACGACACACAGCAGAACGGTGCGCCAATGATAGTTGCGAAGCATCACGTAGAGTATGGCAACATACATCGGAACCCAGATGAACTTTCCGCTGTAGAGGCTCATAAAGTTATCAAAGAAGGGACTGTTCATCCCGTTAAGCCAGAGGGTCAACTGCTGGTCCAGCCCTGCCAATGACAGTAACATTTCACTTCCCATGGTATTTGTTTTTTCTGTTTTATCTATTCTCTATCTATGTGTAACTAACTATCGGCTTGCAATGTCGTCGTAGAGCTTCTGGATGAATGTCTTTCCACGCTTCAGCAGAGCCTCATCGCCATTGCTATACTTCTCCACCACGCTGTTGTTCTCGCAATCGTAGACCACGGTGCCGCCATCGTCTATTATGCCAAACAGATTCGGGAAGGTGAAGTAGGCGAAATGCGGAGAGGCGGGATTGAGCATGTTCTTGCTGAAGGTGAACTCCTCCGCCGATACTCCCAGCTGTCCGAGCAGAGTGGCTGCAATGTCAATCTGCGAACCGCGCACATCAATCTTCTCCGGCTGGCGGATCACTCCGCCTGTAAAGATCAGCGGGATGGTGTAGCGTTCGGGCGACTGATTGTCCACATCCTCCGGATAGGCACCCAGATGGTCGGGCACCAGAACCACCAGCGTATTCTTCCACAACGGCGTGCGCTTCAGGTTATCCACGAAGTTGCCAATGCAGCTGTCAGCATAGGCAAAGGCGTTCAGGCGCTCGTTCTTCAGCCTCTGATAGGGAACCTCAAAGGGCTCGTGGCTGCTTGAGGTCTGCATCACGGCTACAAATGGCTCAACGAAGGCGCCTGACTCTATATCCTCGGTCATACGCGAGAAGACCACGTCGTCATGAGCGCCCCACTTGCTGAGTCGCTGCGACACGGGGAAGTCCACGTCGCTCACAATCCTCTCCATTCCCATCGAAGTCAGGAAGGCACGCATATTGGTGAAGTCGGCATCGCCGCCATAATAGTAGTATGGATGATAGCCCTCGCGCTTCAATGCCCTGGGTATCGAAGGCAGGCTCTGAATCTTCTGAGTGTACTTCATTATGCTCGTCGTCGGCTGTGCGGGATAGGCACTGAGAACGGCCACCAGACCGCGGTCCGTGCGGAAGCTGTTGGCATAGAAGTTGGTGAAGAGTATTCCCTCCGACGCAATGCTGTCGAGGTGAACAGCCACACCCTTTTCGCCTCCGAGCGACTCCATCAGGTGGGACGAGAAGCTCTCCATGATGATGATCATCACGTTCGGACGCTTCTTGGTCAGGAGTTGCGGAATGGAGTCGCCTGCCGGCTGATCCACCATTCCCGCGAATATCGTCGTAGCTTCATCGTCGTCCAGGAAGCGATACTGCTTGTCGAAGTCGGTCTGACGCGCAAAGGAGTCCATCAGGCTGAAGGCAGGGTTGATGGCAGCATGGTTCAGGTGCAGGTCCTGACTGAAGTAGACCTTGCCCAGATTCATCGTCGACACGGTGAAACCTCCGCGTATCGGGATGAAGAGGAGGGCTGTCAGCACGATGAGTACAATCGTGGTCGATGTGCGCTTGCCGCGCGCCACGACGTCATCGCCTATCCTGTGAATCTGACAGAAGAGCCAGAAGATTGCAGCCGCACAAAGCAGCATGGCCACTATTCCGCCGATGACCATCCACCAGCTCACGCTCGCCACGGCATCGGCAGGCGATGTGAAGAAGTAGAAGAAGGGAGTCGTGTCGAGCGGAAAGCCCCAATAGCTGTAGAGTGCCAGATTGAGAACAAAGATGACCGACATCAGAAGAGCGATAATGGCGAAGTAGCCCTTGAAGAGGAACGACGCTCCGCGCTTCGGTATCCACACCGAGAGAGCAGCCAGCAAGCCCGGCAAGACGCTCATGTAACCCGCAATCGAGAGGTCGAGCGGAAGTCCGTGGCGGATGACGCTCAGCCAGTCCGCACCACTAGCCTCGCTGAAGAGCGAATGGTAGAAGAGCATGAAGAGCGGCTTCTGCAGGGCAAAAAGCAGCACGAACGCTACGAATGTGAATATCAGTTTAATTATCCTTGTTTTCATTACTTACGTTTTAAATTTTGTATACGCTGACAAAGGTAGCACTCTTTTCCATATCTTTGCCCATCGCATATAATAAAAAACGACCCGAAGACAATGGCAACAATTAAACATATCATTTTCATCGTGGCTATCCTGGCCACTACTACCCTCAGCGCACAAAGTCAATACCTGGACCTCTCCGAGGAGGCACTCCGCTGCATCGAGGCGGACAGCCTGACAAGGGCTGAAGAGCTGCTGAAGGAGGCCATGAAGCTGGAGCCGACCAACCCCTCGAACGCCCTTCTCTTTGCCAATCTGGGACTGGTGCAGAGACGATTGGGCGAGACCGACAAGGCGATAGACTCATACAGCTACGCCATCAACATGATGCCGCGCAACAAGGCCATACTTCTCGACCGCGCTGCGCTCTACGTCGAGAACGGCCAGTACACCCCTGCCCTCTACGACTACAACCGCGTGATAGACCTCGACTTCTACGACGAGGAGGCGCTCCGCATGAGGGGATACGTCTACATGATGAAGCGTGAATACCAGCTAGCCCGCAACGACTACAACCGCCTTCTGGAGGTCAAGCCGAACGACTACAACACGATGCTCGGACTCATCACTCTCGACCAGAAGGAGATGAAGTATCGCGAAGCCACAGAGCGCGTCACGACAATGATGACCCTCTATCCCGACGACGCCACCCTCTTCATCGTCAGAGCCGACATAGAGCGCGAGTCGAAGCACGAGGACCTTGCGTTGATCGACCTTGATCGTGCCATAGAGCTCAATCCCCAGTCCGCCGATGCCTATCTCCTCCGTGGTGACATCTATCTGATTCAGGGCAAGCACAAGCTAGCCCGCACCGACTTCGAGAAGGCCATCTCCCTGGGCGTCCCCCAGTCGCAGCTTCACGACAGGATGATGATGGTGAAGTAGCCTTCGGCATTTAGTTTTTAGCCGGAGCTGCACAAGGCTGGAGTCCCTGTTTTTACTGCCAGTCCTTCATTCTCCAGCTAGCCTCAACAGCGTTTTCTATCTCGTCGGGCAGATTGTAGAAGAAGTCGTGACCCGTCAGTTTCTC
>CAZKNB010000031.1:0-11327 GCA_964554075.1 uncultured Bacteroides sp. | reverse complement strand
GTTTATTTTTCCATTCCACTGGTTTAAAAATCTATTCCATTGGTTTACGATTCATCGCAAGGTTAAACAGAAAAAAATCTAACCTTGCGACGCCTCGTCGGAACGTTCAGGATTTTTGTAACGAACCTCCCGACGACTCGTCGTATGGTTCAGAAAATTTCTATCTAACCTCCCGACGACTCGTCGTATGGTTCACAATTTTTCTGTTTAACCATACAACGTTTATCAGCATGGTAACTTGCCACTTAACTCTTGCCCCTTTACCCTTGTCGCGAAGCGACTATTCTCCCTTTACTCTTGGAGCAAAGCGACTATTTCCATATCTTTGTCGCAATTTAGAATTAGTATAAGTATGGAAAATGTAATAGAATGTAAGAATATTACCCATTACTATGGCGACCGACTGATTTATAAGGACTTGTCGTTCACCGTGAAAGAGGGTAGCGTTCTCGGTCTGCTGGGAAAGAATGGAACCGGTAAGACCACGATAATCAACATACTCAATGGCTACCTGAAACCACGCTCGGGCGTCTGCACACTCTTCGGCGAGGATATGAACAGCATCCGCCCCGAGACAAAGGCGCGCATCGGACTCCAGCTCGAGGGACACGTGCAGCACAGCTACCTGACAGTGGAACAGATAGAGAAGTATCACAGCCACTTCTTCCCACACTGGAAGCGCGAGGCATACTATGAGCTGCTGAAGAAACTCCAGGTGACTCCGACTCAGAAGATCAGCACCATGTCGTGCGGACAGCGTTCGCAGGTGGCTCTCGGATTGCTCTTTGCTCAGGATCCCGACCTGCTCATCCTCGACGACTTCTCAATGGGACTCGACCCGGGCTACCGCCGCCTCTTCATAGAGTATCTGCGCGAGTTCGCTTCGGCAGAGGGAAAGACCATCTTCCTGACGTCACACATCATTCAGGATATGGAGATGCTGATTGACGACTGCATGGTGATGGACTACGGCCGTCTGCTCGTCCACCGTCCCGCAAAGGAGATACTCGACACCTTCAAGCGTTACCGCTTCGTCAGCACCGATGAGGTGAAGGTCGACAACAAGGATCTGTGGAACACCGAACACATCGGCAGCAACTGGGAGACCTATTCATTCCTCCCGGCAGAGCAGGTGCGCTCAATACTTTCACAACATGGCATCAACGACGTCAAGGAGGAGAGCCTCTCGCTCGAGGATGCATTCATTGGTTTAACAGGTAAATATTAAGGAGAGCAACAAAAATGATTAAAGCAATATTCTATAAAGAGTGGCTCAAGACGAAGCGCGTGGTGCTGCTTCTGGCACTGATAGCCGTGTTGCTGGTGGTCTACACCTTCATCCAGTCTAACTACTTCCTTCGCACGAACGACATCGTTCAGGCATGGGCTCTTGTCATCCAGAAGGATGCAGCCATCATCCCCAACGTGATGAAATGGTTCGTTCCGCTCTCTGCCATCGTGCTCTCGGCAGCACAGTTCAGTGCAGAGGTGATCGACAAACGCCTGAAGCTGACCCTCCATCTGCCTAAGTCGGAGAGCAGCATCATCTCAACAATACTGCTCTACGGGCTCGTGGTGCTGACCCTGCTCTACGTCATCCCCTTCGCAGTGATAACCGTCGGACTCAGCAGCCACTATCCCTCAGAGATTATCTCTAACCTCTGGTCGCAGATTGTGCCATTCCTGCTCAGCGGCTACGCAGCCTACTTCCTGGTGGGTTGGGTGATCGTTGAACCCATCTGGCGTCAGCGCGTATGCAACGCCCTGATTTCGCTTGCCACACTCTCAGTCTTCTCGCTCGAGGGTGGTTCACAGGCAAACAACTACAATTATCCCTTCATGTTGATTATCGTTGTCATCGCCTTCGTAGGAGTCTTCTACTCCACATCGCGTTTCAAGGATGGAGCACAGAAGTAACACAAATAGGAGGAGATTAATAAGATGAAGAAACAGAACGTACTACTTGTAGTTATTACGCTATTCGCCACAGTGATTGCTCTGTGGCTTGTGCCTGCACTGGTAAAGAAGGCTACATATTCGCCGGATAAGTATCCCTTCACATACTACAGCTCAGGATTGAAGAAGATTTGCATCGTGGACCGCAGCGATAAGCAGTACCCGATGAGAGATATGGAGGGCAACAAATATACCGACGCTGAGTGCGACTCGCTGATGCCGCTCTTCAACTATCGCCAGCTGATGGCAAACGGTGCGCTGCCCGACTCAATCGACGGCGTGGAGATTACTCCGCAGCTGCTCCGCACCAAGTCGGTGATGTATCGCTACACGCCTAAGGAGATGGATGCTCCTCAGGAGCGCCTGCACGTGCTCTTCGAGGCTATGCCTAAGCGCCTGGGTCTGGAGATGCCTGGTGACTTCTTCCGCATGGATGATAATATTGAGTTTATCGACGCTGCCACCAACACGGTGAACGCCGAGAAGAGTCGTCTCTTCGCTGCCGAGCTCAACAAGCGCGGCTATCAGTTCCCGACAGAGTGGGCAGCCGGCAACCCGACGACCCGCAAAGCCTATGAAGAGGGCTACTTCTGCAAGGATGCCAATGGTCACGTGTTCCACGTCAAGATGGTGAACGGCCGTCCCTTCGTCCGTGATACTCACGTTTCGGATGCTGTCGACGTGGCCCACTTCGCCATGATGGAGCCTGCCGACAAGCGCTTCTATGGCTTTATGATTGATAAGGATGGATACATCTATATACTTGAGGGCGACGAGGGCAAGTATTTCCCTACCAAGCTCGATGTCCCCGCGATGAATCCTGCCGAGGATGAGCTGCTCGTGATGGGCGACCTGCTCTACTGGACAGTGAGCATCACTACTCCGACCGAGAAGAAGATCTACGCTCTCGACGCCGCTTCGCTGAAGGCTATCAGCGAGGAGAGCATGCAGGGCGAAGAGAATCTCTGGAGCAAGGTGTCGGAGTGGACACTTCCATTCTACATCAACTTCGAGACAAAGGAGAGTGGATACGTCTATCCGCGCGTGGAGCTTAACAGCGCCAAGGCCTTCGGCTTCAACGTCGTGCTGGCTCTGCTGGCCTTCCTGCTCTTCCCGCTTCGCAGCGTGCGCGGCCAGGAGAGAGTGGTGAAGTCTATCTACGTAGTTCTGACCGGCGTGGCAGGTCTGCTGGCACTGCTCATGCTGCCGAACTTCAGAAAGTAAGTGGTTAAGAAACAATTTAAAAACAGTAATACAACAGAAAGTTATGATTAAGAAGTTATTCCTTTTGGCCACAGTGGCCATCCTGACATTCTCTTGCAAGAGTGGTAACAACAACAATGCAGCCGAGGCAACCGATGCCCAGGAGGTATCTGCCGCAGCCGAGGCAAAGACAGTTGAGTCTCTGTTGGCTTCTGCCGACTCTCTCGTCGACAAGGACATCACGGTAAGAGGTTTCGTGACACATACCTGCAAGCACTCCGGCCGTCGCTGCTTCATCGTTGGCGAGGACCAGAAGACATCTCTCCGCGTTGAGGCTAAGGGTGAGATTGGCGGTTTCAACCGTGAGCTCATCGGTTCAGAACTTATCATCAAGGGTAAGCTCCGCGAGAACCGCCTCACTAAGGAGTATCTGGACCAGTACTCTGAGCAGCTGAAGGAGAAGGGCGCTACAGCTGAGAATGGTTCGGCTGAGAGCTGTGAGTCAGAGCAGAAGAACATCGCTGCGATGATTGAGTGGATGAAGGCTAACAACAAGGACTACTATTCAACTTATTACGTTGACGGTGAGTCATACGAGGTGGTCGATGAGCAGCAGCAGTAAACTGATGAAGTGGATTCGTACAATCCACCGCGACCTGGGCTTCCTCATGGTAGGAGTATGCTTCGTCTACGGCATCTCGGGCATGATGCTAAACCATATGAATGGTAAGGATCCTGCCTTCCACACTGTCAATGAGCAGGTGAACGTGGCGAAGGGTCTCTCTGCCGAGGAGCTGAAGGCTGCCATAGGCGACATGTCGTTGCCGAACGTGAAGCGTGTGCTTCCTGTCGACGAGAACAACGTGAGAGTGATGTTTGATGGCGGCATCGGCATCTACAACCGCGAGACCGGCGACATGGAGTATGAACTCTACGAGCGCCGTCCATTCATCTACTG
Organism: uncultured Bacteroides sp.; assembly: GCA_964554075.1. Classification (GTDB taxonomy): domain Bacteria; phylum Bacteroidota; class Bacteroidia; order Bacteroidales; family Bacteroidaceae; genus Bacteroides. The sequence goes on along the minus strand of CAZKNB010000031.1, from coordinate 7,210 downwards.
GGTGAATAAGTTGCACTACAACAAACTCAGCCACTGGAACCTGATGGGCGACCTCTTCGCTGTTTCTCTTATCTTCTTCGCCGTGTCGGGACTCCTGATGGTGAAGGGGAAGAATGGAATAGCGGGACGCGGAAAGTGGTACCTGATTGTGGGTATCATTATCCCGATTCTCTATATTATTCTATCATAAGAAATAGGTAAATGACTTGGAAGAGGGGATGCCTATGGCATCCCTTTTTCGGGTCAATATCGCTATAAGCGGTTACCCCGATGCGACAAATAGAGTGGTAATTACCAACATGTTGGGATTGTTGACTTAAGATATTTTTACGAATTTTGCAAACTGAACGGTGTATCGTTGCATAAACTGATTAACTGGATGAACAAACGAATTACGATATTTATATGTTGCCTCCTGGCGTGCCTCTCAATCTCGGCTCAGGGACTGAGCGTCAGCGGAAAGGTGGTGAGCGGACGAGACAATTCGCCGCTGGAGTATGCTACGCTTACGCTGACCAACAGCGAGGCGTGGAGCGTCACCGACCAGCATGGTGGATTCCGCTTCAACAACCTGCGCCGCGGCAACTATACGATAACTGTTCAGGTGCTCGGATTCGAGACTAAAAAGGTGGACATCGTGGTGAACAAGAGTATCACCAACATGGTAATCACCCTTCAGGAACAGAGCCTGAAACTCGATGAGGTGGTGGTGACGGCACAGAAGCGTGCGTCAACAAACGCCACAGCCTACTCAATCGACCGCACTACTCTCGACCATACTCAGGCGCTCAACATCACCGATATCAGTTCGCTGCTTCCGGGCGGAAAGTTCCGTGGCGACCTTAACCTGGCCTCTTCGGACGTGCGTTTCGCGCTGCGCGCGGGAACATCGGAGTCGGGCAACGCCTCGTTCGGTACTGCCGTGGAGGTCGATGGCGTCCGACTCGACAACAATGCCCAGTTCGACGAGACCAAGGGTGCCGACACCCGCAGCGTCAACCTCTCGAACGTTGAGGGCGTGGAGATTGTGACCGGTATTCCTTCGGTGGAATACGGCGACCTGACAAATGGTATCGTCAAGGTAAAGACAAAGCACGGAAAGACTCCCTTTACCGTAGAGATGTCTGCGCGTCCCAACACCAAGCAGGTGGCGCTCAACAAGGGCTTCCGCCTTGGCGAACATGGCGGCCTGCTCAACGTGGGCGCCGAGCGAACAAAGTCAATCTCCGACATCGCTTCGCCCTACACATCGTATGACCGCAACGCCCTGACTCTGAATTATTCGCAGACATTCAACAAGAAGAATAACCGTCCCGTCAATCTGAATGTGAGTGCAGCGGGCAACATTGGTGGCTACAACTCGGAGGCTGACCCCGATGCCTTCAGCAACACATATACCAAACAGCAGGACAACAATGTGCGTGCAGGCGTGGAGCTCAACTGGGCTGCCAACCTGAAATGGCTCTCGAAGCTGGAGTTCTCTACCTCGGTGAACTATGCCAACAAGCAGACCAAGACGAATACTAACAAGAGTAGCTCTTCGTCACAGCCTTCGCTCCACGGCACACAAGAGGGATATTACATCACCGAGGAGTATGACGGCACCGGCAATCAGGATGCCGTTCTGCTCGATCCGGGCTACTGGTACCAGCTGGCCTACTACGACAACCGTCCAATCTCCTATCGCGCCAAACTGAAGGGCGACTGGGGACGACAGTTCGGAGAGCAACTCTACAACCGAGTTCTGCTTGGTGCCGAGATGTCGTCGACCGGCAATCTTGGCCGCGGAACCTACTACGACGATATGCGCTACGCACCGACATGGCGCGAGTATGACCTCAGCAAGCAGTCGTTCATGAACAACTACTCCATCTTCCTCGAGGAGAAGGCGGACGTGAAGCTGAAGAATGGCAGCAGCATCGACGTGATGGCCGGTGTGCGCTACGACATCACCTCCATCCGAAACTCAGAATATGGCACCAACGGAAACTTCTCGCCACGTCTTAACGTGAAGTACAACATACTGAAGGGACGCGATGCGGCCGTGAGCGATCTCAATGTCTATGCAGGCTGGGGACGCTCGGTGAAACTGCCGTCGTTCGCAGTGCTCTATCCGACTCCCTCATATTCCGACCGCCTCGCCTTCGCTTCGACATCTGATGCCAGCGGCAAGGCCTTCTACGCCTACCACACATCGCCATCGGGAACACTCTACAATCCCGACCTGAAGTGGCAGAGCAGCGATCAGATTGAGGTGGGCACCGAGTTCAAGATTTGGGGAACACGCATCTCGCTCTCGGCTTTCCATAGCATGACAAGGAATCCCTACGTATCGACTACGATTTATACGCCATTCAGTTATAAGCTGACATCACAGAGCTTCCTGGAGTCGTGCAGCATCCCGACCTCGCGCCGCATCTTCTCGATAGACAGTCAGACGGGAGTGGTGACGGTGAGCGATGCAGGCGGCGAGTTGCCCTCGCAGACGCTGGGCTACAATGTCCGTAATACATACAAGAGCAATACCGTCTACGCCAACGGTTCCGACGTGAAGCGCTGGGGAATAGAGTATGTGGTCGACTTCGCACGAATCGAAGCCATCAAGACCTCAATCCGACTCGACGGTAACTTCTATCGCTACCGAGGTGCCGAGCAGACCATGATGGCCTACACTCCGGCAAGCACGGTGACGATGAGCAACGGTGATCCATATCAATATGTGGGCTACTACGTGGGTGGCGCGTCAAGTTCCAACGGTTCGCTGACAAAGCAACTCAACACCAACCTGACGATAACAACCCATATCCCTAAGCTGCGACTGATTGTCTCACTGCGCACCGAGGCCAGCTTCATCAACAGTACACGCTACCTCAGCGAGAGCTCAACGGGAGATAGAGGATTGATTCTGTCCAGCTCGACAGATAACTTCGGAACGACCGGCGACATATACAGCGGTGACCACTACGTGGCATACTATCCGGAGTACTATACCACCTGGGAGAATCCCGACGTGAAGATTCCTTTCGCCGAGAAGTTCCTCTGGGCTAAGGATAATGACCGAGTGCTTTATGCCGATCTGGCTAAGCTGGTGGTACGCTCCAACAACCCATACTTCTTCAAGAACAGAAGTGTGTCGCCCTACTTCAATATGAACCTGAACGTCTCAAAGGAGATTGGCAAACTGGCAACGATAACGCTCTTCGCCACCAACTTCTTCAACAACATGAGCCGTGTGAACATCAGCTGGAACGACACGGAGACGTCGCTCTACAACAGCTCTTACATCCCGAAGTTCTACTATGGAGCTTCGCTCAGACTGAAACTATAATGGAAACAGAGAATATAAATATAGGAAACAAAGTAAAAATTATCGTATGAGAAAACTATTCTATCTTTTGATGATTGCCCTCATCAGTGTGGGCATCAGCTCATGTAGCGACGACGAAATCAAGGTGTTCGACGTCACAGTCCAGTTGACCAACAGCGCGTCAACAAGTATCGACCTTTCAGGCATCACAGTCAAGATGACCAACAGCACAGGTTCAGCCTACGAGGCAGAGACCGACGCAACAGGTGCTGCCAGCTTCACTCTTCCTGCCGGTCTCTATGAGGCTTCAGCATCGGGTACAAAGGGTGTTGACGGATACACCTATGCCTTCAACGGTGTAGTAAGCAACGTTGCCGTAACAGGTGCTTCAACATCTCCGATCATCGTAGCTCTGACAGAGTCTAAGTCTAGCCAGATTGTCATCAAGGAGCTCTACGCAGGCGGTTGCCAGAAGAACGACGGTAGCGGTGTCTTCCAGACTGACAAGTATGTAATCCTTTACAACAACTCAGCTATCGATGCCTCAATCTCTAACCTCTGCTTCGGTATGTGTACTCCGCTCAATGCTCACGGCACAAACTCCGACTATGTAAATGGTAAGCTCGAGTATGAGAACGATGGATGGATTCCTGCAGGTTATGCCATCTGGTATGCTCAGGGAACAGTTGAGATTCCTGCCTACAGCCAGATTGTTGTTGCCATCAACGGTGCTATCGACCACACAGCAACATATACCAACTCTGTAGATCTTTCAAATGCAGACTACTGTATGTATGACCTTGATGTCTATACATTGGCTTCATACTATCCGGCTCCGTCAAGCTCAATCCCGTCATCTCACTACCTGAAGGCTGCAAACTTCGGACAGGGAACAGCATGGCCAATGAGTGCAATCTCACCAGCCTTCTTCGTGTTCCAGGTGAAGGATACCACTCCTTCTGCATTCGCCAACGATACAGAGACAACAAACTACTATGGCGGAAAGACTACTGCTGCCAATACTCGTAAGAAGGTTCCGACCGACTGGATTCTCGATGCTGTTGAGGTCTACACAACTACATCTACAGCAAACCAGAAGCGTCTGACTTCTGCAGTTGATGCTGGCTATGTCTACTTCACCAACAAGTATGGCTACACTGTTTATCGTAACGTAGACAAGGAGGCAACAGAGGCAATCGAGGGTAACAGCAGCAAGCTGGTTTACTCATACAGTCTTGGTGTTGACAGCTCAACCGATCCAAGCGGCATCGACGCAGAGGCTTCAATCAAGAATGGTGCAAAGATTGTCTACAAGGATACAAACAATTCTACAAACGATTTCCATCAGCGTAGCAAATCATCTTTGAAGAACTAAGTTTTATCTGACAATAAAGCATGAAGCATACAGCTTTAACCATACTACTTGGCTTGGGCGGGACATTGGGTTGTCCCGCCTCAGCCTTTTCACAGACTGCCGTTGCCGACAGCCTGAACCCAACCTACTCATTCGTCGAACAGGGGTCGGCGTGGCTGACAAGTGCCAATCCTGCCGGACTCTACCACCTCAATGCTACTGTCTCCGAGGCGGAGGTGAGCTTCACCAAGGATAATGGCGGACTGGTCAACTACTATCAGTCGGACAATAGCTTTCAGGCGGGACTGAATGCCCGTTCGCTCTATCGCATGAACGACCGCATCGTCTTCAGCGGTTCGATGGGCTATGACTATTTCGAGGGAAAGAATATGAGTGGTTCGGCGTTTATCAATCCCTACGGTCAGCCGTTCGACATCGTTGAGGCTGACGAGAGCAATGCCGGCAAGAAGAAGTTGGAGAACTATCGAATGGCGGGGGCTGTGAGTGTGGAGATTGCTGACGGACTTTATGCAGGCGGTGCGCTTAACTTCCGTGCTGCCAACTATGCCAAGACGAAGGACCTTCGTCATAAGAACAAACTTTCACAGCTCGACCTGAACGTCGGCCTGACCTATCGTCTCTCGCCTAAATGGGAGATTGGTGCAGCCTATGTCTACAACCGCAGCACAGAGGGAATCACATTCTCAATGAATGGAACGAGCGACATACAGTATGCTTCGGTGGTCAGCTATGGTGCCTTCTGGGGACGAAATGAGTGGTTCGGCGATACGGGCTACACAAAGAAGAGCGAGGAGAAACCTCTCTTCAACAGCATCAATGGCGGTTCTCTTCAGGCTGCCTTCACTCCGAACAGCCGCACCGAGCTTTACGCCGAGGTGGGCGTTCATTCTCGCAACGGATATTATGGCGACAAGTCATCGAGCGGAGTGGTCTACAGCGACCATAGCTCAACGAGCCTCGACTTCAAGGCGGCTCTGACGCTGAAGGGCGACAGCTATCGCCATGTGGTTTCTGTGGATGGCTCATTGGAGTCACTGACCAACGATGAGCGAGTCTACTCATCTGAGACTGTCAACGGCGTGACAACTACGCGCTACTATTCGCCGCAGCGTGTCGGTTCGACCGATACATATAGCCTTGGAGTAGGCTATACGGGCTATCTGGGAATAGAGCGACAGCAACCTGTGTGGGTCGTTGAGGCTTCGGCACGCCAGTATCATCGCGAACTGACAGCTTCGGTCTACCCCTTCTACCGCAAACAGAATGTCACAAGCAACACCCTGGCTGCATCGCTTGAGCGCAACTTCGTCCGTGGATGCGGAAAGTTCTCTGCCAAACTTGGTCTGGGATATAGCTTCGGCTCGGGCGACATGGCTATCGACGGAATCTACGCCACACCATCGAGCACTCAGACAGCTCCGAACAGTCAGAACTCTCTGCTCAACAAGGAGTATGAGTATCTCACGAAGTCACGCTATGCAGTTGCTCCGAGCCTGGGATACACCCGACGCATCAATAAGAGTGTCAGTGGATATGTCACGGCGGGCTACCGTCTGGAACTTGCTCCGGACGTTGAATTCATCAGTTCCGATAAACACCATACGGTGAACATCGCTGTCGGCTGTCTCTTCTGATCACCTCTGCAGGCTCTCTACGAGCTGCGTGATGTTGGCTGTGAAGAGGCGGACTGAGATGGCCAGAAGAATCACTCCGAAGAACTTACGGACTAGATAGATGCCACCCTTGCCGAGAGCGCGTTCAACTCTGTCGGTCATGCGAACGACGAAGTAGACACATACCATGTTCATCATCAGGGCTATGATGATATTCACGCTGGCGAACTCTGCACGAAGGGAGAGTAGGGTGGTGAAGGAACCGGCTCCGGCCAGCAACGGAAATACGAGAGGCACGAGTGTCGCCTCCTTGATTGGTCCCTGGTTCTTGAAAATCTCAATATCCAGAATCATCTCGAGCGACATAAGGAAGATGACCAGTGCACCGGCAATGGCAAACGATTCAATGTCTACATGGAAGAGATGGAGTATGATGTCGCCGGCAAAGTAGAAGCCGAGCATAAGTGCGAACGACACGAGAGTGGCCTTCATGGCGTTGACATCCTTTCCCTTCTGCTTCAGGTCGATGATGATAGGAATTGACCCGAAGATATCAATAACTGCGAAAAGTACAATGAATGCACTGATAATCTGTTGGAAATTAATCTCTGTGAACATAGCTTGCTAACAATTTGTAAGCGACAAAGATATACAAAAAGGCGTCGGAAGTTACTACTCCCGACGCCTTTTATACTTTTTTTATAGTGTTATGCTTTCTTGATGTAGTCCACTACCCAAGCGCCAACCTCTTTTGTTCCGAACTTGTCGCCGCCGGCAACCTGAATCTCAGGTGTGCGTACGTTGGCATCGAGCGATGCGTCAACAGCACGACGAATCAAGGCTCCCTCCTCTTTGAGGTTGAAGTACTCGAACAACATCGCTACAGAGAGAATCTGTGCAAGCGGATTGGCGATG
>CAZKNB010000030.1:6071-11717 GCA_964554075.1 uncultured Bacteroides sp. | reverse complement strand
GCTACAAGCGTCTCGCTCGCGAGAACTGGGGTGCAGAGGTTAAAGAGTAATCTTTATCACAGCATATAACACTATGGAGAGGGAATCCCGCAAGGGGTTCCCTCTTTTTTTTTGGCCATGCGAAAGCAAAAAAAAATCCACCCCGGCATGGAGTGGATTTTCTGTATCTTGACTTTACTCGACCTTAGAATGGGAGGTCATCGTTTGAGTTGCTGTCACCTGAAAGGAAGTCAGCTGGAGGCGGAGGGAGCGGAGCACCCTGCTCAATCGGGGCAGCTGCGGGAGCCTTGCGCTCAATCTTCCATGCACGGATAGAGTTGAACCAACGATCCTGCCACTGACGAGCATCGATGTCGAACGACACCGTCATCTCCTCGCCAACCTTGATGTTAAACTGGTCAATCTTATCGGCACCAAACACCTCGAAACACATCTTGCGAGGATAAGCCGACTCACCACCAGCATTCTCGATTACATACTCCTGTACCTTCCACTCGTTACCTGTGGACTTTGCCACACCGCCCCTTGCAGGCAGCACAGCTATAATCTTTCCTTCGAATTCCATATTTTCTTTATTTTCCATCAATTTCTCTCTTTTAAAAATTAGTTTAGACCACAAAGCTACAATAAAAAGCTCAATAAACTCAATAAAATGAAACTCTTTTTTTTCTATATAGTTTGCTATTATGCACAATCTTTTTTGTATTTTTGCACATTAAGAAATCAATAAATTAACCATATAGCAGAGAACAATATGAAATTTATCGTCTCGAGCAACACTATCTATAATCACCTGCTCACCGTGAGCCGCGTGATTAAATCCAAGAACTCGCTCCCCATCCTCGACTGTTTCCTTTTCGAGCTTGAGGACGGAACGCTGACCGTTACGGCTTCAGACAACGACACGACCATGACTACTTCACTCGAGGTAGGCGAAAGCAACGAAAACGGACGCTTCGCAGTTGTGGCTAAAACTCTTCTCGACGCACTGAAAGAGGTTCCTGAGCAGCCTCTGACATTTGAGATCGACTCAACGACTTTCGAAATAAACGTGAGCTACCAGAACGGTAAGTATAACCTCATGGGACAGGCTGCCGACGAGTATCCGCTGGCTCCTACAGTGGCTCCTACAGCACTGCGCCTCCAGATGGACACCAACGTGCTCCTCAACGGCATCAACAAGTGCCTCTTCGCTACTGCCGAGGATGAGCTTCGCCCCGTCATGAACGGTGTCTACTTCGACATCACTCCCGAGGATGTTACCTTCGTGGCTTCCGACGGCCATAAGCTGGTTCGCTGCAAGACTACTGCCGCACAGAGCAGTGAGCGCGGCGCCTTCATCCTGCCTAAGATTCCGGCATCACTCCTGAAGAACATCCTGCCGAAAGAGGCTGGCGTGGTCATCGTGGAGTTTGACGAGCGCAACGCTGTCTTCACTCTCGAGCGCTTCCGCCTCACCTGCCGCCTCATCGAGGGCCGCTATCCGGCATACAACTCTGTAATCCCACGCAACAACCCTCACAAGGTGACCGTGGATCGTCTGCAGATCATCGGTGCCCTGCGCCGCGTCTCTATCTTCTCATCGGCTGCCAGCAGCCTCGTGAAGATTCAGCTCGGTGAGAACACCATTCAGGTTTCAGCACAGGATATCGACTTCTCAACATCGGCTACCGAGACTCAGCCGTGCCAGTACGACGGCACACCGATGAGCATCGGCTTCAAGTCGACTTTCCTTCTCGACATCCTCAACAACATCAACTCCGGCGACGTTGTCATCGAGCTTGCCGACCCGTCGAGAGCGGGCGTCATCATTCCTGCCGAGCAGGAGGAGAACGAGGATCTGCTGATGTTGCTGATGCCTATGATGCTTAACGAATAATCGCTACAGATTTAAATATCAAGAAGTTTTTTTCGGAAGGATGCCGTGACAAGATTTTCTTGCGGCGTCCTTTCGCACATAATTAAAGAGAGACCACTTTCCCAATGAAACTGAATCTGAAAAACCCGATTGTATTCTTCGACCTGGAGACAACGGGAACCAATATAAACACCGACCGTATCGTCGAGATATGCTATCTGAAGGTCTATCCAAACGGTAACGAGGAGGCAAAGACTATGCGCATCAATCCGGGTATCCACATCCCCGAGGCTTCGTCCGCCGTTCACGGCATCTACGATGAGGACGTCAAGGACTGCCCTACCTTCAAGGAGGTGGCAAAGATTGTGGCTAAGGACATCGAGGGCTGCGACCTCGCCGGATTCAACTCCAACCGCTTCGACGTGCCTGTGCTCGCCGAGGAGTTTCTGCGCGCAGGTGTAGACATCGACATGAGCAAGCGCAAGTTTGTCGACGTGCAGGTAATCTTCCACAAGCACGAGCAGCGCACTCTCTCTGCCGCATATAAGTTCTACTGCGAGAAGAATCTCGAGGATGCCCACACGGCAGAGGCTGACACACGCGCCACCTACGAGGTGCTCAAGGCGCAGCTGGACCGCTACCCCGACCTGCAGAACGACATCGCATTCCTGGCCGACTACTCAAGCTTCACACGCAACGTGGACTTCGCCGGACGCATGGTCTACGACGAGAATGGACGCGAGATATTCAACTTCGGAAAGTATAAGGGTCAGCCGGTGGCCGACGTGCTCCGCCGCGACACAGGCTACTATGGCTGGATCATGGGCAACGACTTCACACTCAACACCAAGGCTATGCTGACAAAGATCCGCGTACGCGAAATGGGCGCAGCTAAGTAAAGTCAACGCCGAAAAGAGAAGATTTATGCTAAAAGGTAAAAAGATTATTCTGGGCATCACGGGCAGCATTGCAGCCTACAAGGCTTGTCTCATCATACGCGGACTGATCAAGCGCGGTGCTGAGGTGCAGGTGGTCATCACGCCGGCGGGAAAGGAGTTCATCACTCCCATCACCCTCTCGGCCTTGACCAGCAAACCCGTAATCAGCGAGTTCTTCGCTCAGCGCGACGGCACATGGAACAGCCATGTGGACCTCGGGCTCTGGGCAGACGCCATGCTGATTGCTCCAGCCACAGCCTCAACGATAGGAAAGATGGCCAACGGCATTGCCGACAACATGCTCATCACCACCTATCTCTCGGCTAAGGCGCCTGTGTTCGTCGCTCCGGCGATGGACCTCGACATGTATGCCCACCCATCCACTCAACACAATCTGGACATCCTCCGTTCCTATGGCAACCATATCATTGAGCCGGGAACAGGCTTCCTGGCCAGCCATCTCGTTGGCAAGGGTCGCATGGAGGAGCCGGAGAATATCATTCAGGTGCTCGACGACTTCTTTGCCGCTCAGGGCGACCTGCAGGGCAAGAGGGTGCTCATCACCGCCGGACCGACGTTCGAGAAGATTGACCCCGTGCGCTTCATCGGTAACTACTCATCGGGAAAGATGGGCTTCGCCCTCGCCGAGGAGTGTGCCGCCCGTGGAGCAGAGGTGACTCTGGTGGCTGGCCCCGTGCAGATGAAGTGCCAGAGCGGACGCATCCGCCGCATCGACGTGGAGTCGGCAGAGGAGATGTACAACGCCTCTGTCGAAGCCTTCCCGCAGATGGATGCCGCCATACTCTGCGCCGCCGTCGCCGACTTCACACCCGAACATCGTGCAGAGGTGAAGATCAAGCGTGAGAAGGACAACCTGACGCTGAGCCTCAAGCCGACCCACGACATAGCTGCCGCTCTGGGAGCCATGAAGAGCGACCGCCAACGAATGGTGGGCTTCGCTCTCGAGACTACCGACGAACGACAGAACGCAGAGGGTAAACTGCGCCGCAAGAACCTGGACTTCATCGTTCTGAACTCGCTGAACGACAAGGGAGCAGGCTTCCGCTGCGACACCAACAAGATTTCAATCATAGATGCCCTGGGCTCAACCGACTATCCGGTGAAGCCTAAGAGCGAGGTGGCTCACGACATTATCGACCGCCTGGCATCAGAACTGAATAAATAAAGAGAGAGGGGAAGAGACATGTTGCACTCACTTTACATACAAAACTATGCGCTGATCGAGAAGCTGGACATCAACTTCGAGAGCGGCTTCTCGGTGATCACGGGCGAGACCGGCGCAGGAAAGTCAATCATCCTTGGAGCCATCGGCCTCCTGCTGGGCCAACGCGCCGACAGCAAGGCCATCCGCCGCGGGGCAACGAAGTGTGTCATCGAGGCGCGCTTCATGATTGGCTCCTACGGCATGCGCCCATTCTTCGACGAGAATCAGCTGGAGTATGACGATGAGTGCATACTGCGTCGCGAGGTACAGGCTTCGGGCAAGAGCCGTGCCTTCATCAACGACACCCCCGCATCGCTTGCCCAGATGCGCGAACTGGGCGAACAGCTTATCGACGTCCACTCGCAGCATCAGAACCTGCTGCTCAACACCGAGGGCTTCCAGCTCAACGTGCTCGACATCCTGGCGGACAACGCCGAGGCACTGGCTCTCTACCGCCAGCTCTACAACGGATGGAAGGCTACGGAACGCGAACTGGCCGACCTCATAGCCCAGGCTGAACGAAACCGCGCCGACGAGGAGTTCCTGCGCTTCCAGCTGGAGCAACTGGAGGCAGCAGCGCTCAGAGAGGGCGAACAGGAGGAACTGGAGCAGGAGTCGGAGACCCTGTCACACGCCGAGGAGATCAAGGCGGGACTCTACAACGTGGAGCAAACCCTGACCGACGACGAGGCGGGAATAGCATGGAGCGTGAAGGAGGCTGCAAACCGCCTCACTGCGCTGCAAAGGGTCTATCAGCCGGCGGGCGAACTGGCAGAACGAATGCGCAGCTCGTTCATTGAGCTGAAGGACATTGCCGACGAGCTGAGCCAGCGAAACGACAGCATCGAGTTCAACCCGACACGTCTGGAGACGGTGAACGACCGCCTCAACACAATCTATACGCTGCAACAGAAGCACCACGTGAAGAGCGTGGGCGAACTGCTCAGCCTGATGGAGGACTACTCACGCCGACTGGGCGACATAACATCGTATGACGACCGCATAGCCGAACTCACCGAGCGACGCGAACGCGAGTATGGCGAGGCACGCCTCCAGGCAGAGCGACTGACAAAGTCGCGCCGCGATGCCGCCGACAAGGTGGAGAGTGAGATGAGCCAGCGACTCATCCCGCTGGGAATGCCCAACGTCAACTTCCGTGTGGAGACAGGACTGCGCAAGGAGCTTGGTCCCCACGGTGCCGACAGCGTCCGCTTCCTCTTCTCGGCCAACAAGAACGGAACACTGCAGGACATATCCTCGGTGGCTTCGGGCGGAGAGATTGCACGAGTGATGCTCTCGCTCAAGGCGATGATAGCCGGAGCCGTGAAGCTCCCGACCATTGTCTTCGACGAGATTGACACGGGCGTATCGGGCGAGATTGCCGACCGCATGGCAGACATCATGCAGGAGATGGGACGCCAGGAGCGTCAGGTGATCAGCATCACCCACCTTCCGCAGATTGCTTCGCGCGGACGAGCCCACTATAAGGTCTACAAGATGGACAACGAGACAGAGACTAACAGTCACATCCGCCGACTGACGCCCGAAGAGCGTGTCGAGGAGATTGCCCACATGCTGAGTGGAGCCACCCTCACCGACGCCGCGCTGCAAAACGCAAGGGCGCT
>CAZKNB010000030.1:0-5971 GCA_964554075.1 uncultured Bacteroides sp. | reverse complement strand
AATATATAAAATTTGATGATGATGGAGAAAAGTGAGATGATTTTCGGCGTGCGCGCCGTTATTGAGGCTATACAAGCCGGTAAGGAGATTGATAAGATATTAGTGAAGAAGGACATCCAGAGCGACCTTTCGAAAGAGCTCTTTGCAGCTCTCAAGGGCACACTGATCCCTGTGCAGCGAGTACCGGTGGAGCGCATCAACCGCATCACTCGCAAGAACCACCAGGGAGTCATCGCCTTCGTGTCTGCCATAACCTATCAGAAGACCGAGGACCTCGTCCCCTTCCTCTTCGAAGAGGGCAAGAACCCACTCTTCGTCATGCTCGACGGCGTGACCGACGTACGCAACTTCGGTGCCATAGCCCGTACATGCGAGTGTGCAGCCGTTGATGCCATCATCATCCCCGCCAAGGGAAGTGTGACCGTCAACGCCGACGCCATGAAGACATCGGCAGGAGCGCTCCACACGCTGCCCGTCTGCCGCGAGCAGAACCTGAAGACAACGCTTCAGTTCCTCAAGGATAGCGGTTTCCGCATCGTCGCTGCCACCGAGAAGGGCGACTACGACTACGTGAAGGCCGACTACACCGGACCGACATGCATCATCATGGGTGCCGAGGACACGGGCGTCTCTTACGAGAATCTGGCTCTCTGCGACGAATGGGTCAAGATTCCTATACTTGGCAGCATCCAGTCGCTCAACGTTTCGGTTGCAGCAGGCGTCCTCATCTACGAGGCGGTGAAGCAACGCAGCGAAGAGCAGGCTAAATAAACAGTGAGTATATACATTATTATATATATAAGAACATAGTTACTGAATAATCACTTCAAAACTACACGTATTATGAAAAGTATTTTCGAAAAGATGATTCTGGCAGTAGTGGCTCTCACAGTCACCACTGCCATCTCATACGCTCAGGCTCCGAAATGGTTGGAGAAGAACCGCAAGGCTGTCTTCTCAGTCATCACCTACGACGCCGAGGGCAATATCCTGAACAGTGGAAACGGATTCTTCGTCGGTGGCGACGGCACTGCCCTCGCCGACTTCGGACTCTTCAACGGAGCTTCGAAGGCAGTAGTGGTCGGCGTTGACGGCAAGCGCATGGACGTGGACGCCATCCTCGGCGCCAACGACATGTACGACGTTGTCAAGTTCCGCGTCGATGTGACCGACAAGAAGCAGCAGTATCTCAGCGTGGCTGCGACTCAGGCTGCCGAGGGCGACAAGGTCTACCTCCTGCCCTATTCCACCCAGAAGGACCGTCCGTGTGCTACGGGAAGCGTGAAGAGCATCGCCAAGATTGGCGATAGCCACGCCTACTACACCCTGGCACTCGAGCTGGCCGACAAGATGGTGAGCTGCCCGGTGGTCAACGCCAATGGCGAGGTGATCGGAATAGCACAACGCAACACCGCACGCGACTCTGCCAGCGTATGCTACGCCGCAGGTGCATCCTACGGAATGGCACTCGAGATTACCCCATTCTCAATGAACAGTCCGGCCCTGAAGGCCATCAAGATGCGTAAGGCTCTCCCCGACAACGAGGAGCAGGCACTCCTCACCCTCATGATGGCATCGTCACAGCTCAACGAGAAGGAGTACCTGGCAATGCTCGACGACTTCGTGAAGCAGTATCCCGCAAGTGTCGACGGCTACACACGCCGCGGCGCCGCAAAGGCATACAACATCGACGACGCCGAGTCGCTCAAGGCTGCCGCAGCCGACTACGAGAAGGCAATAAGCGTTTCGAAACGCAAGGACGACGCATATTTCGCCTACGCGAAACAAATATACAACTATCAGATGAATGCGCCTAAGACGACCTACGCCGACTGGACCTTCGAGAAGGCACTCGAATATGACAACAAGGCAATGGCCATCGACTCCCTCCCCGCCTATCTGCAGCTGGCAGGCGACATAGAGTTTGCACAGACCAACTACGCCAAGGCATACGAATGGTACGCACGCGTGAATAAAAGCGACATCGTCTCACCAGCATCATACTTCAGCACGGCAAAGGCTTGCGAACTTATGGGCGGTGACCCCGCAGAGGTAGTTGCACTGATGGACAGTTGTGTCAACCTCCTGCCGCAGCCCGTCAGCGCCGGCAATGCTCCCTACATCTTCGAGCGTGCCCAGGCAAAGATGAAGGCAAAGCAGTATCGTGCAGCCGTAGCAGACTATAACACCTACTACGACGCCATGAATGGTCGCGTCAACGACATCTTCTACTACTATCGTGAACAGGCAGCGCTCAACGCACGACAATATCAGACAGCCATCGACGACATTGCAAAGGCCATCGAAATCAACCCCACAGACCAGACCTACCGCATAGAGCAGGCAGCGGTCAACCTGAGAGTGGGACGCTATGAAGAGGCACGCGACATGTTTGAAAAGATCCTGGCGGAGATGCCCGACTATGCCGAGGGATACCGTCTGCTTGGGGTGGCACAGATACAGTTGAAACAGACAGAAAAGGCTTGCGCGAATTTTCAGAAGGCAAAAGAGCTTGGAGACGATCTCGCTCAGAGCCTTTTAGACAGATATTGCAAGTAAATTGCAGATTGTGTTTTTGATTAAGTAAAGTTTAAAATAAGGGGGGTAAGCTTTTCCTATATAGGCTTGGCACGCCGAACAAACACAAATACCTTTGCAAGTGAAAACTAAACCATTTCACATTATGAGAATTAAGAACTTTATTTTAGTACTTGGAGCGATGTTAACACTGCTCTCTTGCGAAAATGATTATGACCCCGAAATCGAGACACTTTCACCGCGTACAGTTTTAATGTATCTCGTTGCTGACAACAGTATCGGTTACGATGTAGTTGCAAATATTACAGATGTAGAGAAGGGACTTCAGACAAACGGTCTCTCCGATGGTACATTCGTCATCTATTGCGATGCCGGCAGATACCTTTCAACCTACTCTACTCCGACAATGTTTAAGTATGAGATTAAGAGTGGTAAGGTCAGCGACCGTCAGATCATCAAGACCTACGAGGAGCAGAACTCATGCGACCCCGCAGTCATCACCAAAGTACTGAAAGATATGAAGGCCCTCTGCCCGGCAGAGTCTTACGCTTTCACATTCGGTTCACACGCCACAGGATGGTTGCCGGCATCACATTACACACGCTCAATCGGCGACGACAACAGTTCGAAGATCAATCTTCCGGAGTTTGCCGACGCTCTCGAGGACTCAGGCATACATTTCGACTACATCCTTATGGATGCCTGCCTGATGTCTCAGGTAGAGGTTGCCTATGAGCTGCGTAACGTTGCCGACTACCTTATCCTCTCACCTGCCGAGGTTATGGCTTACGGCTTCCCTTACAAGGACATGATCTACGACATGATGAGAACCGGCAACAAGGAGAACATTGCAATCTCAATGGCTCAGACCTATATCGACTACTACAAGACCTACGAATTTCCTTGGGCTACCATCGCAGTCATCAAGAGCAGTGAGATGCAGAACCTCGCCGACGCTACAGCTAAACTGATCAGCGACAACAGAAGCAACATGGCGAAATTCACAGCTTCTAAGCTTAACGATATGCAGAACAGCTGCAACTACGCACGCAGCTCAATGGCTAACTCATCATACGACTTCCAGGCATTTGCACGCGAACTGACCGACGATAACATCCCGGCCTACTTCCTCAATGCACTCTCCGATGCTGTTGTCTATAAGGACTATGTCAACGGTTACAGACTGACAGGCGTTAACATCGACCCCGACTGCTACTCAGGCATCGGATGCTACATCCCTTACGAGAACTATCAGAACTGGAACAGCTTCTTCAAGAGCCTTAGCTGGAACGAAGCAGTAAAGATGATTGAAGACTAAAAAAAGAGAATCCCAAGAAAGGACTAAAATAAACCTCAAGTGAAATGGAGATGGTGAGTCGAGGGGCTCCTACTCCGGAATCTTCTGCTTATAGATTTCATAGCGTGACATGATGTCGCGCACGAAGTTGCAGGTCTCAAGACCGCGGAAGTAACCATTCCGGCAGACCGGGTCGGAGTAATATTGCTCATGACTCTTCAGGAGTACGAACTCCTCGACATTTCCATACCATCGCGCCTCATTCTTATGATACTTCTTAGTCAAAGCAATGGCATCGTAGATATGCCCCACGCCAGCGTTGTAAGCGGCCAGAATAAAGTGGATGCGCTCGTTACGATCGGGCACCATACGCAATCCGCGGTCAACGTCGGCAATATATTTCACCGCAGCCTTTACGCTCTCCTCAGCGTTTGATTCGCGTCCCGCAGGCACACCCATAGCCTTCGCCGTTCGTGGCATCAGCTGCATCAATCCACGGGCTCCCGCCCACGACACAGCAGTAGTGTCGAAGTTCGACTCGGTGTAGGCCAGTGAGGCCAGCAGACGCCAGTCCCAATCAATCTCCTTGGCGTACTTCTTGAAGAGTGCGTCGTAAACAGAAATCTTTCCTTCACGTAGTGACAATATGGCCGGATGGGAAATGCTCTTGCTCATCTCGAAGTATCGCTTCGTACTTGCGGCATGCGCCTGCGAGGTGACGTTCTCGCTGTGCCACTTATCGGCTGCCTCGGCTAGCTCGGGACAATTGGCACGCACAGCCCAGTAGCCCTTCTGGTCGAAGCTGATGGTCAGCGCCACATTGATATTCGGATAGTAGGTGCGGTTAATCTGAGCGACATCGTTGTCGGCAACGGCATAGGCTATCTTGCCCTGCGCCACCTGGGTGATAAGGTCCTCGACCGTGGTGCTGTCGTTGGCCACCTCATGAATCCTGATGCCTCCGCCAAGCTCCTCGTTCAGGTTGCGCAGGCGCTCCAGATGCTTTCCCGGCTTCACGTAGACCTCCTTGCCAACGAGCTGGGTGACGTCGGTCAGCACCGACGAAGCGGGCGCTCCGCGCTGCACAATGACCTGATGAGTTATCATCTCCTCACCGCAGTAGATGAGCGACTCCTTCAGCTCCTTGTTGAGCGGAACGTTGTAGGCAATCATGTCGCCCTCGCCCGCCAGCAGCTTCTCGATGAGGTCGGGCACGTCGTGCGCCACCTTCACCGTCAGTTTCAGTCCGAGGCTCTCGGCGAACTGTTCGCTCAGCTCGTACTGATAACCCATCTCCTGTCCGCGGTAGTTGAAGTAGGATGTAGAACCATAGAGAGTCAGCACCACCAGCTCGCCGCTATCCTTCAGCTGTTGAAGCGTGCGGGCACTCTCGTCGGACTCGCCTGCATTGTGGCGGCCGCAAGAGAGATAAACCAGAGTAGCAATGACGATAAGTAGTAATGCCGACAATCTTTTCATAGTTCCAAGTATTTTTGTTTGCGTTAATAGTTACGGGTTAATCTAGATGTTTCTTGATATACATTCTCAGGATGTCGATGGCCACCTTGTTGTCGCCTCCCTCCGGCACGATGATGTCGGCATAGCGCTTGCAAGGCTCGATGAACTGCTGGTGCATCGGCTTAAGAACGCGAGTGTAGCGCTCCATGACAGCCTCAGCGGTACGTCCGCGCTCCACCACGTCGCGCTGGATGACACGAATCAGACGGTCGTCGGGGTCGGCATCCACGAAGACCTTCAGGTCCATCATGTTGCGCAGCTTCTTGTCGCAGAGCGCCAGGATGCCCTCGATGATGATGACCTTACGCGGCTCGATGTGGATTGTCTCCGGCTGGCGCGTACATGTCAGGTAGGAATATGTAGGTTGCTCGATGGCTTGTCCATCCTTCAGCATGGCAATATGCTTGGAGAGCAAGCTCCACTCGAACGCATCGGGGTGGTCGAAGTTAATATTCTGACGCTCCTCGACAGGCACATGACTGCTATCCTTGTAGTAAGAGTCCTGCGGCAACAACACAACTTCTCCCTTCGGCAGACTCTCGATTATTTTTCTGACAACGGTCGTCTTACCCGAACCGGTGCCTCCTGCAATACCAATTATAAGCATAAATGTCTATA
>CAZKNB010000029.1:0-11773 GCA_964554075.1 uncultured Bacteroides sp. | reverse complement strand
CGCTTCCTGACTATATTCCGGAGGGAAGCCTGATGGTGTTCAACAACACTAAGGTGATCCAGGCACGAATGCACTTCCGCAAGGAGACGGGAGCACTGATCGAGGTGTTCTGCCTCGAGCCAATCGAACCGCACGACTACGCGCTCAACTTCCAGCAGACCGAACATTCGGCATGGCTCTGCATGATTGGTAACCTGAAGAAATGGAAGGAGGGTACCCTGAAACGCGAGATCAGCGTCAACGGCAAGGAGACTACGCTGACGGCTACACGCGGCGAGTGTCACGGCACAAGCCACCGTGTGGACTTCCGCTGGGACAATCCCGCCGTCACCTTTGCTGACATCCTGGAGGTGTTTGGCGAACTCCCTATCCCGCCCTACCTGAACCGCGAGACTCAGGAGAGCGACAAGAAGACCTATCAGACTGTCTACTCGAAGATTAAGGGCTCGGTGGCTGCACCTACCGCAGGACTTCACTTCACGCCTGCCGTGCTGGAGGCTCTGCGCGCCAAGGGTGTCGACGAGGAGGAGCTTACGCTGCACGTGGGCGCAGGAACCTTCCGCCCCGTGAAGAGCGAGGAGATTGAGGGTCACGAGATGCATACGGAGTATATCTCGGTAAGGAAATCGACTATCGAGGCGCTGATTGCCCACGGAGCAAACGCCATCGCTGTCGGTACAACTTCGGTACGCACGCTGGAGAGTCTCTACCATATGGGTGTAACCCTGGCCGAGAATCCCGACGCCACCGAGGAGGAGCTCCACGTCAAGCAGTGGCAACCCTACGGCATGACCAAGGAGATTCCTGCCGTCGAGGCTCTGCAAAACATCGTGGACTACCTGGAGCGCAACGATATGGAGACGCTCCACTCGAGCACGCAAATCATCATTGCGCCGAGCTATAAATACAGAATAGTGAAGGCGATGATCACAAACTTCCATCAGCCGCAAAGCACTCTGCTGCTGCTCGTTTCGGCATTCGTCGGCGACAACTGGAAGAAGATATACGAATATGCCATGAGCCACGACTTCCGCTTCCTGAGCTATGGCGACTCATCACTGCTAATCCCTTGAGACGATTATGATTGCAACAAATGGTGATAATCTGGAGGAGATGTTCCCGATTGTGGACGAAGAGGGCAACATCACGGGTGCCGCTACACGCGGCGAGTGTCACAACGGCAGCAAACTGCTGCATCCGGTGGTCCACCTGCACGTGTTCAACTCACGCGGTGAGCTCTATCTGCAGAAGCGTCCCGACTGGAAGGACATCCAGCCTGGTAAATGGGATACGGCTGTAGGCGGACATATAGACCTCGGCGAGAGCGTGGAGATTGCCCTGCGCCGCGAAGTGAAGGAGGAGATTGGCGTAGAGGAGTTCACTCCCACCCTGCTGCGCCGCTACGTGTTTGAGTCGAAACGCGAACGCGAACTGGTCTTTGCCTACAAAACTCTCTACGACGGCGAGGTAGTGCCCAGCGCAGAGCTGGCAGGCGGCCGCTTCTGGAGCATCGCAGAGATTGAGGAAAACATCGGGAAGGAGATATTCACTCCCAACTTTGAGAGCGAATACCGCAAGCTCTTCACCGATGAGGAGCAGCGCTAAGCTCTACAGCGCCTGCATATCATTAAGTTTCTTGTAATATCCATTCTTGGCGAGAAGCTCTTCGTGGCGTCCGCGCTCTACAATCTCGCCCTCGTGCATCACGCAAATCTCGTCGGCATTCTTGATTGTCGACAGACGGTGGGCAATGGCTATCGTGGTGCGTGTCTTCATCAGTCGCTCCAGAGCCTCCTGAACAAGTCGCTCCGACTCGGTGTCGAGTGCAGAGGTTGCCTCGTCGAGGATAAGGATTGGCGGGTTCTTGAGGATGGCACGCGCTATGCTGATGCGCTGGCGCTGTCCGCCTGAGAGTTTGCCTCCGCGGTCACCGATATTGGTGTTGTAGCCCTCGGGCTTCTCCATGATAAATTCGTGGGCATTGGCAATCTTTGCCGCCTCGATGACCTGCTCCATCGTTGCGCCCTCCACTCCGAAGGCTATGTTGTTGAAGAATGTGTCGTTGAAGAGGATGGCCTCCTGGTTGACATTTCCTATCAGCGAACGGAGGTCCATGATGCGCGCATCCTTGACGTTGATGCCGTCAACGAGAATCTCTCCCGAAGTTACATCGTGGTAGCGCGGCAGGAGGTCTACAAGCGTAGACTTTCCGGAGCCCGACTGTCCCACAAGGGCAATGGTTCGTCCCTTCTCGACAGTGAGATTGATGTGCTTCAAGACGTCGCGCTCTCCGTCGTAGCTAAAGGATACGTCGCGGAACTCTACCTTGTCATTGAGCTGGGCTATGTGTTTCGGCTCTGCCACCTCCTTTATCTTGTTCTCGGCAAGCAGAATCTTGTCGACACGCTCCATTGAGGCGAGTCCCTTAGGAATGCTGTAACCGGCCTTGGAGAAGTCCTTCAGCGGATTGATCACGCTGTAGAGGATTACCATATAGAAGATGAACGTGGGGGCATCTATCGTTGAGTTCTCGCTGAGGATGAGCGAACCGCCAAACCAGAGTACGATGACGATGAGCAGTGTGCCGAGGAACTCGCTCATAGGGTGAGCCAGCGCCTGACGCATGGCAACGCGGTTGGTGGCCACGCGAAGCTCGTCGCAGCATGTGGTGAAGCGCTTCACCATCTTCTGTTCTGCAATGAAAGCCTTGATGATTCTGAGTCCGCCGAGGGTCTCCTCAAGCTGCGACATGGTGTCGCTCCACTTACTCTGTGCCTCGTGGGACTGACGTTTCAACTTCTTTCCGACGCGTCCCATCAGCCATCCCATCAGCGGAAGGACGGTGAGGGTGAAGAGTGTCAGCTGCCAGCTGGTCACAATCAGGGTGCCGAAATAGAAGAGGATGAGTATCGGGTTCTTGATGAGCATGTCGAGCGAACTGGTGATTGAGGTCTCAATCTCGACTACGTCACCACTCATTCGGGCTATGATGTCGCCCTTTCGCTCCTCAGAGAAGAAGGCGAGTGGCAAAGATACGACCTTGGCGTAGACCTGCGTGCGGATGTCGCGAACGACGCCCGTGCGGAGAGGAATCATTATCGCCGACGATCCGAAGTAGCAGGAGGTCTTCAGAAGCGTCATAAGGGCGAGGAAGAGTCCCAGGAAGAGAAGCGTGAGCGAGGGACCGTAGGTGTTGATCAGCTGCGAAACGTAGTAGTAGAAGTTGTTGACGGCAATCTCCTTTATACCAGCAGCGGAATCCCAGGGCATGAACTCGTAGACCGTCTTGTCCATCTCGAAGAGTATCTGCAGTATTGGAATGAGCAGCGTAAACGAGAAGATGTTGAAGACAGCCGAGAGGATGTTCAGGACTACTGAACCGAAAAGGTATCTCTTGTAGGGCGACACGAAGCGTCGCATCATCTGCATAAATTCTTTCATCAGGGTATGACTCTTTCTGTTAATATCTGACAAAGGTAAAGAGTTTTTGCTGATAAGCGAAACACGCACCCCACAAATCTCCGGCGCTAGCCATTTTTCACCAAACAGCAAACAGCTTTAAGAACTTTTGGGAGGCCGCAGAGCCAATTTGCTAAAAATAAGCAACACTTGGCGTCGCTCCTTTGGAAAGATAATGCTACTTTTGCAGAGATATAACTAATCATCATGGTATTAAACTACATCTGGGTGGCATTCTTCGCCATCGCCTTCATCGTTGCAGCGGGCAGACTCGTCTTTCTGGGCGACACAGAGATTTTCACCGCACTGACCAACGCCACTTTCGACTCGTCGAAGACGGCGTTCGAGATTGCTCTAGGCATGACCGGAGTGCTCTCGCTCTGGCTCGGCATAATGAAGATTGGCGAAAAGAGCGGACTGATCAACAGCCTGGCTCGTATTCTGAGCCCTCTGCTCTGCCGTCTCTTCCCCGACATCCCAAAGGGACATCCTGCACTCGGCACCATCTTTATGAATATGTCTGCCAACATGCTGGGACTCGACAATGCTGCCACTCCTATAGGACTTAAGGCGATGAAGGAGCTTCAGGAGCTCAATCCGAAGAAGGACACGGCCAGCAACCCGATGATTATGTTTCTCGTGATTAATACGTCGGGACTCGTGCTGATTCCGATTACCATCATGGTCTATCGTGCCCAGATGGGTGCGGCGCAGCCTACTGATATCTTTATCCCTACGCTCATCACGACCTTTATCGCTACTGTTGTCGGCGTTATAGCCGTCAGCATTTCTCAGCGTATCAATTTGATTAACAAGCCCATAATGACACTTGTCGGCGGCATAAGCATCTTCTTCGCAGGACTGATCTACCTGTTCAACGTGGTTGGTCGCGAGGAGATGGGCACCTACTCTACTCTGGTGGCAAACGTGATTCTGTTCACCGTCATCATTGCCTTTATCCTGAGCGGTGTGCGCCGGCGCATCAATGTCTTCGACGCCTTTGTCGAGGGAGCCAAGGAGGGATTTGCCACAGCCGTGCGCATCATTCCCTATCTCGTTGGTTTCCTGGTTGCGATAGGCGTCTTCCGCGCTTCAGGAGCGATGGACATCCTGACGGGTGCAATCGGGAGCGTGGTTGCAATGGCTGGACTCGACACCAGCTTCGTGAACGCCCTGCCTACGGCGCTGATGAAGTCGCTCAGCGGAAGTGGTGCAAACGGACTGATGATTGACACCATGCGTGAGTATGGTGCCGACTCCTTCGCAGGAAGAATGAGCTGCGTCGTTCGCGGTGCGTCCGACACGACATTCTATATCCTTGCGGTCTACTTCGGCAGCGTCGGCATAAGCAAGACGCGAAACGCCGTAACTTGTGGTCTCATCGCCGACCTGGCGGGAATAATCGCCGCCATCATCATGAGCTACATCTTCTTTTACTAAATGAACAAAGACTTTATAAACAACTTTATATAGAAGCATAATGGCAGTTACTTATCAAGCCGAGGACATCAAGATGCCCTCAATCAAGAAGAGAGAGACAACAGAATGGATCAAGCGTGTGGCACAGAGCTACGGCAAACGTGTCGGCGAGATTGCTTACATATTCTGTTCGGACGAGAAGATACTGGAGGTGAACCGCCAATATCTGCAGCATGACTACTACACCGACATCATCACCTTCGACTACTGCGAGGGAGACCGCATCTCCGGCGACCTCTTCATCAGTCTCGATACGGTGAAGACTAATGCCGAGCAGTACGCTCCGTCGTACGACGAGGAGCTCCATCGCACCATCATCCACGGCATCCTGCACCTCTGCGGAATCAACGACAAGGGTCCGGGCGAACGAGAGATTATGGAGGCTGCAGAGAACAAAGCTCTGGCTCTGCTGAAGGAGATGAACCAGAAGGCGTGACGACACAGCGCCTCTCTGGCAACTTAAGTAAACGGAATAACTAAGATAGATATATGGATTTTAAATATGATGTGATTGTGATTGGCGCAGGCCACGCGGGATGCGAGGCTGCCGTCGCTTCGGCTAACCTTGGCTCGAAGACTTGTCTCATCACGATGGATATGAACAAGGTGGGACAGATGAGCTGTAATCCCGCCGTAGGCGGAATCGCCAAGGGGCAAATCGTTCGTGAGATTGACGCGCTCGGCGGTATGATGGGACTTGTCACCGACAGGACTGCCATACAGTTTCGCCTGCTGAACCGCTCAAAGGGTCCTGCCATGTGGAGCCCGCGCGCACAGTGCGACAGAGCGAAATTTATCGACACATGGAGGGAGATTCTGGAGAATACGCCCAACCTGCACATGTGGCAGGATACGGTGAAGGAGCTTATCGTGGAGAATGGTGAGGTAACCGGACTTCGCACGATGTGGAACGTGGAGTTCCGCGCACGCTGCGTGGTGATTACTGCCGGCACATTCCTCAATGGCCTGATGCACATCGGAAGCAATATGCTGCCCGGCGGACGTATGGCTGAACCGGCATCCTACCACCTGACTGAGTCGATCAACAGCTTTGGCATCACCAACGGACGAATGAAGACGGGAACTCCCGTGAGAATAGATGGACGAAGCGTGCACTATGAACTGATGGAGACTCAGGATGGCGAGAATGACTTCCATAAATTCTCGTTCATGGACACTGGCGTTCGACATCTGAAACAGTTGCAGTGCTGGACATGCTACACGAATCCGGAGGTGCACAAGGTGCTGCGCGAGGGTCTCTCCGAATCGCCGCTTTTCAACGGACAGATCCAGAGCATCGGTCCGCGCTACTGTCCGAGCATAGAGACGAAGATTGTCACCTTCCCCGACAAGGATCAGCATCAGCTCTTCCTGGAACCGGAGGGCGAGACAACAAAGGAGCTTTACCTGAATGGTTTCTCTTCATCTCTGCCAATGGATATTCAGCTGAACGCGCTGCGACTTATCCCTGCATTCAAGGATATCGTGGTCTACCGTCCAGGCTACGCCATAGAGTACGACTACTTCGACCCTACCCAACTCAAGCATACGCTGGAGTCGAAACTGGTGAAGAACCTCTTCTTCGCTGGTCAGGTGAATGGTACGACGGGCTACGAGGAGGCTGGCGGACAGGGACTGATTGCCGGCATCAACGCTCACATCAACTGCCACGGAGGCGAACCATTCGTGCTCGGACGCGACGAGGCATATATCGGCGTACTGATTGACGACCTCGTAACGAAGGGAGTCGACGAGCCGTACCGCATGTTCACATCACGCGCGGAGTACAGAATCCTGTTGCGTATGGATGATGCCGACATGCGTCTCACCGAGAAGGGACGCAAGCTGGGACTCGTGAAGGATGACCGCTATGAGCTTCTCGTGAAGAAGCGCGAGGCTATCGAGAGGATAATCTCCTTCTGCCGCAACTTCTCGATACGTGCAGAGCTGATCAACGATGCCCTCGTCACACTCGGCACCACACCACTCCGCCACGGCTGCAAGCTGATCGACTTGATTGGTCGTCCACAGATTGGAATCGAGAATATAGCTGAACACGTCGCACCGTTTAAGGCAATGCTCGACGAGATCACCGAGCGACGCGACGAGATAATCGAGGCAGCCGAGATACAGATAAAGTACAGCGGTTACATTGAACGCGAGAGAATCATCGCCGACAAACTGAACCGACTCGAGAGTATCAAGATAAAGGGAAAGTTCGACTACGCCAACCTGCAGTCGCTCTCAACAGAGGCGCGCCAGAAGCTAAGCCGAATAGACCCCGAGACCATTGCGCAGGCAAGCCGCATCCCTGGAGTATCGCCAAGCGATATAAACGTTCTCCTGGTGCTTGCAGGCAGATAATTGGTCCCGTTTCACGTGAAACAATTTATTTAAATAATCTCTTTAACTATATGGATATGAGTAAAAAGAAACTTATCGAAAGTATTCGTTCAATACCAGATTTCCCTATCCCGGGTATCCTGTTCTACGATGTAACTACACTCTTCAAGAACGCTGAGTGTATGCAGGAGCTCTCCGACACCATGTACGAGCTCTACAAGGATAAAGGCATTACAAAAGTGGTGGGCATCGAGTCTCGCGGATTCATCATGGGCGGCATCATGGCAACACGCCTTGGCGCCGGATTCGTTCCCGTACGCAAACCGGGCAAGCTCCCCGCAGAGACTATCGAGGAGAGCTACGATAAGGAGTATGGCAAGGACACAATCCAGATCCACAAAGATGCCATCGACGAGAACGACGTCGTGCTTCTCCACGATGACCTCCTCGCTACAGGCGGAACAATGAAGGCTGCATGCGACCTCGTAAAACGCCTCCACCCTAAGAAGGTTTACGTAAACTTCATTATAGAACTGAAGGAGCTCAACGGCAGAAAACTCTTCGATGAGGATGTAGAGGTTGAGTCAATACTGGAGATGTAGGAGAAACCATGGACGAGCAGAACGTATCAGAATACCTGAAAGGGATTGTTTCGAATCTCCCGGACAAGCCGGGAATCTATCAATACCTCGACGAGAATAAAACTATCATCTACGTCGGAAAGGCGAAGAACCTGAAGAGAAGAGTATATTCATACTTCTCAAAGGAGCACGCCTCCGGTAAGACACGTGTGCTCGTAAGCAAGATAAGGGATATACGATATATCGTCGTAAACTCCGAGGAGGATGCCTTGCTGCTCGAG
This sequence comes from uncultured Bacteroides sp., assembly GCA_964554075.1. Taxonomy (GTDB): domain Bacteria; phylum Bacteroidota; class Bacteroidia; order Bacteroidales; family Bacteroidaceae; genus Bacteroides. The sequence continues at coordinate 3,630 of CAZKNB010000029.1, read as the reverse complement.
AATAACCTTATCAAAAGGTATAAGCCGAGATATAACGTTCTGCTGAAGGACGACAAGACATATCCCTCTATCTGCGTACAGAATGAGTACTTCCCTCGCGTATTCAAGACGAGGAAGATCATTCGCAACGGTTCTACCTACTTCGGACCATACAGCCATCAGCCTGCAATGAACGCATTGCTGGCACTGGTGAAGCAGCTCTACCCGATCAGGACATGTAAACACAACCTGTCGCCCGAGAATATACGTCAGGGGAAGTACAGCGTTTGTCTGGATTACCACATCAAACGCTGTGCGGGTCCCTGCGTCGGACTGCAAAGCCATGAGGACTACATGAAGAATATCTCCGAAATCAAGGAGATTCTGCGTGGAAATACGCAGGAGATTAGTCGCATGCTGATGCAGCAGATGAGCGATCTGGCTGCGGAGATGAAGTTCGAGGAGGCGCAGACCGTGAAGGAGCGATATATGCTGATTGAACAATACCGCTCGAAGTCGGAGGTCGTAAGTGCTACGCTCCACAATATCGACGTATTTGCCATCGAAGAGGAGGAGAACTCGGCATATATAAACTATCTCCACATCACGAACGGAGCCATCAACCAGGCATTCACTTTCGAGTATAAGAAGCGACTCAACGAGACGAAAGAGGAGCTGCTGGAACTTGGCATCATCGAGATGCGCGAACGCTATAAGAGTCTTTCGCGGGAGATTATAGTGCCATTCGAACTCGACATGAATCTGGAGGGCGTCACATTCACCATTCCTACACGAGGCGACAAGAAGAAACTGCTGGAGCTATCCATACTGAACGTAAAACAGTATAAGGCGGACCGCCTGAAGCAGGCTGATAAACTCAATCCGGAGCAGCGAAACATGCGCCTGCTGAACGAGATTAAGGAGGACCTGAAACTGGAGAAGGCGCCGATGCAGATTGAGTGTTTCGATAACTCGAACATCCAGGGTAGCGATGCCGTGGCTGCATGCGTGGTCTTCAAGATGGGGAAACCATCGAAGAAGGACTACAGAAAATATAACATAAAAAGCGTTGAGGGGCCCGACGACTACGCCTCAATGAGAGAGGTGGTCTACCGCCGCTACAGCCGAATAAAAGAGGAGGGAGGAGAGATGCCCGACCTCATCATCACCGATGGCGGCAAAGGACAGATGGGCGTAGTGAAGGAGGTAATGGATGAGCTGGGGCTGAACATACCTATCGCTGGACTTGCCAAGGACCGACGCCACCGTACTTCGGAACTTCTGTTCGGCTTTCCGCCGCAGACCATCGGACTGAAACAGGGATCTCCCCTATTCCATCTGCTGGAACGTATACAGGATGAGGTACACCGCTTTGCAATTACCTTTCACCGAGACAAGCGAAGTAAACGTCAGATTGCCTCGGCTCTCGACAACATCAAGGGCATCGGCGATAAGAGTAAAGAGGCTCTGCTTCAGCAATTCAAGAGCGTGAAACGCATAAAAGAGGCTCCTGTAGAGGAATTGGCCAAGATTGTCGGAGAGGCAAAGGCTAAACTCGTTAAGGAGGCACTGGCAGACTAGAGCCTACGAACAGGAGCACTGACACTGCTGAGCTTGAGAAGCTCAAAGGAGGCACTGGCAGACTAGAGACAGGCCACAGGATCAGACGCAGAAGATGCTATTAGCAGGGGCTATAATAATGGGGCAATAAGAAAAAGGCGACGTAGATTTCGTTTCTTTATCTCCTTTTTGTAGCTTTGTGGAAAGATTAATATTGGAAATCAAATGAGAACAGTGATACAACGAGTGAGCCACGCATCCGTTACGATTGACGGCGTATGCAAGTCGAAGATTGGACGTGGACTTCTCGTACTTGTGGGAGTCGAGGATACAGACCGTCAGGAGGACGTGGAATGGCTCTGCGGAAAGATTGTCAACCTCCGCATCTTCGACGATGAGAATGGGGTGATGAACCGCTCGGTGAAGGATATCGACGGAGAGATTCTGGTGATTAGCCAGTTCACTCTCTTTGCCGCAACAAAGAAGGGCAACCGCCCGTCATATATACGTGCCTCAAAGCCAGATGTCGCTGTGCCGCTTTATGAGAGCTTCTGCGAGACTTTAAGAGGGGAGCTCGGTAAAGATATAGGCACGGGACGCTTCGGCGCCGATATGAAGGTAGAATTGCTTAACGACGGTCCCGTGACAATCTGCATCGATACACACAATAAAGAATAGAGGTAACCGGAGGAATTATGACACTGAAAGAGGCACAAGAGATGGTGGATGGTTGGATAAAGCAGTATGGAGTGCGCTACTTCAACGAGCTTACCAACATGACAATACTCACCGAAGAGGTGGGCGAACTGGCGCGCGTCATGGCACGCAAATATGGCGAACAGTCATTCAAACCCGGCGAGAAGGAGAACCTCGCCGACGAGATGGCTGATGTGCTGTGGGTACTTATCTGTCTGGCAAACCAGACGGGCGTGGACCTCACGGAGGCCCTGCAGCAGAACATCGAGAAGAAGACCCGACGCGACGAAAAGAGACATATTAATAACGATAAACTAAAATAAACTAAACCATTATGGAGAATAATGTAAACCAACCAAAGTACGAAGCTGCATTGTCTCTCTACAAGACCAGCTTGAACGACGCCGAGATTAACGATAAGGTGGCTAAACTTATCGCTGAGAAGGTGGAGGAGAACAACACTCTTGAGGTCAAGAAACAGCTCTTCAACTGCATTGACCTTACTACTCTGAGCACCAGCGACAGCGACCAGAGCGTGATGAAATTCGTTCAGAAGGTGAATGAATTCGACGAGAAATATCCCGACCTGAAGAATGTGGCTGCCATCTGCGTCTACCCGCGTTTCGCTGAGGTAGTGAAGGATACTCTCGAGGTTGAGGATGTCAACATAGCTTGCGTATCGGCAGGTTTCCCGTCATCTCAGACATTCATCGAGGTGAAGGTTGCCGAGACTGCAATGGCTGTCATGGAGGGCGCAAATGAGATTGATATCGTAATCTCTGTAGGCGAATTCCTGAACGGCAACTACGCTGAGGTTTGCGAGGAGATTCAGGAGATCAAGGAGACTTGCAAGGATGCTCACCTGAAGGTTATCCTTGAGACAGGAGCTCTGCTCAACGCTTCAAACATCAAGAAGGCCTCTATCCTCTCTATGTATTCCGGCGCCGACTTCATCAAGACTTCTACTGGCAAGCAGAACCCTGCTGCCACTCCGGAGGCTGTCTACGTGATGTGTGAGGCTATCAAGGAGTACCACGAGAAGACTGGTATCAAGATTGGTATCAAGCCTGCGGGCGGCATCAACTGCGTTCGCGACGCTGTCATCTACTATACAATCGTGAAGGAGGTTCTCGGCAACGAGTGGCTGAACAACAAGCTTTTCCGCCTCGGCACAAGCCGTCTGGCCAACATGTTGCTCTCTGAAATCGTTGGTGAGGAGACTAAGTTCTTCTAACAGACTGGTCAATCAGAATATATGAGAAAGCCCCGGAAGGTGTGGTTCCCCCACCCTTCCGGGGCTTTTCTTATTTATCGCATGTGGAGTTATTGCAGTCCTGCTTAGTCCTCAAGCCCAAGGACTAGAGTCCTCTGCCCACAAGGACTGCTGTCCTCGAC
>CAZKNB010000028.1:0-11784 GCA_964554075.1 uncultured Bacteroides sp. | reverse complement strand
ACTATTTAGACAAAATCTATATAGCGCCTGCTAATTGCTTTTTTTGCCGAACAGGGAGAAGTGGACGTATCTCTTAGGATTCGTTTTCAAGTCCTCAAGTAGGTTTGCTGCATTGTTGGCAGTGCTGTTCAGGTTGTCGTAAAGCTTGGTGTCGTTGAAGAGGAGTCCCACGTTGTTGTCGGGGGTATTCATCTTGTCTGTCACCGACTTAACGTTGGCCAGTGTCTGGTCAACCTTCTGGAGAAGAGCATCGTAGTCGGTCTTCTTCAGGTTGTCGCTGATGACGATAAAGTTGTCTGAGAGTTGGTTCAGCTTGCCTGTCAGCTGCGGGATGTCCTTCTTCATGACCACGCTCAGCTGATTGCTCGCTACCTCGAGGTTGGCAGTAGTCTTCTGCAGCGACTCCAGGGTGGCAGGGATATTCTTGTCCGATGCGATTGCAGCGAGCGAAGAGATCAGTGTATCCAGCTTCGGGATTATCGCAGCAATCTGTGGCATCATGTCAGCCACGCCATCCATCATGCCCTTGTTGAGGTCGCCCGGGATTGTGTCGCCCACCTGATACTTCTCTCTAGGATTGTTGGCGAGGAGGAGGTTCATTCTGACGCCTCCCATCAGCTCGCTTACCAGTTCGGCAGAGCTTCCCATCGGGATGCGCAGGTCGTTGTCGACCTCTACCTCAACAATCACGTTGCCCGACTGACTGTAGTCGTAGCTGATTGAGCGCACGATGCCGACACGCACACCGTCGGCGTAGACGGGGCTTGACTTGGCGAGTCCGTTCACGTCGGCAAACTTCACGTAGAAGTAGCTGGCGGGTTTGAACATGTTGATACCCTTCAGAAAGTTTATACCATATATAAGGATAAAGAGAGCAGCGATGCCCGCCAATCCTATCTTAAACTCTTTGCTTATCTTCATTTTCTTATCTATTTTTCTTTTTCTTAAACTCTGCAATCGCCTGGTTCACGTCCATCTTCTCGCCGCCGCGGAAGGCAATGATGAAGGCGTCCTTAAACTTCGTAGCGATGTTTCTCTTAGTCTGAAGCACCTTGTTGTAGTTGCTTGAGGCTCCGTAGGTGTACTTGTAGATTCCCTTTTCCTTATAGAAATCCACGCCGGTCAGTCCCTTGAAGCGGCGGTCGCCCGCCTTCAGCTTAGAGTCCGACGTCAGGATCTGTATCTTAAACACAATCTCGTCAGCGCTTGTTGACTGTGAGGCTGTGTTGCTTTCTGTCTTTGTCTGGCGACCCTTTGCGTTGTCGCTCTCGTTAGCTTTAGCAGTCGATGACTCGTTGCTTCTGGCTGCCGGAGCCTCTGCCACCTCGTTGCTCTCAGGCTCTTCAGCCACAGGCTTCGGGATTATTGTGTTGCTTGACCCCGTCATACGAATCTCGTGGTCGCGCTTGTATGCCATGAATGCCTGGTAGATGCTTCGTGCCAGTGAGCTGGAGCCCGACTCCGAGTTGAGGTATCGCTCCTCCTCCGGTGTCGAGATGAAGCCAAGCTCAATCAGGATGCTCGGCATGGCGCTTGCCTTCAGCACGAGGAATCCCGCCTGATGCACTCCGCGGTCGATGCGCTTACTGCTGTTCTTGAACTGCTTCTGGACCATTGAAGCCAGACGCACGCTCTGCTGCATATACTTATCCTGCATGAACTCGAAGATGATGTAGCTCTCCGATGAGTTCGGGTTGAAGCCGGCGTAGCGCGTCTTATAGTCGCTCTCATAGAGGATCACCGAGTTCTCGCGCTTTGCCACTGCCAGATTTGCGTCCGACTTAGCCAGACCGAGCGTCCATGTCGAGGTTCCCTTCGCAGTGTTGCTTCCGCCCACGGAGTTAGTGTGGACCGAGATGAAGAGGTCGGCCTTGGCGTTGTTGGCAATCTCGGCGCGGCGGTCGAGCGGGATGAAGACATCCGTCTTGCGGGTGTAGATAATCTTCACGTCAGGGCAGTTGTCCTGGATCAGTCGTCCCAACTTCAGTGCCACGTTGAGGTTGATGTTCTTCTCCTTCGAAATCTTACCGATAGCGCCCGGGTCGTGTCCGCCATGTCCGGCGTCGATGACGACGACGAACCTCTTGTTCGACTGCGCGCACATCTGCCACGACAGGCAGTTCGCGGTAAAGATAAAGAAAAGAGATAGTAATATGTAAATTCTGCAGTGTCTCATTATCGTATACAATGGTGCAAAGGTAGTGGATTTTTCCCGTAAACTCCCTTTCCGTCGCAAAGTTTTCTGCTTTTAGATATAATATTGTGGCTTTTTCTTACTTTTGCAATCAACTAAAGATTATTTTGTATGGAAGAGAAACGTCCGCTTATACTAGTCTCAAACGATGATGGAGTTGAGGCTAAGGGTATCAGAGAACTGGTGAGAATGATAAAGTCGTTCGGCGATGTTGTCGTCGTGGCTCCCGATTCAGCACGCTCGGGCAGCGCGTGCGCCATTACCTCCAATCTGCCTGTCCACTACAAGATGGTGAAGCAGGAGCCGGGACTCCGCGTCTACAAGTGCTCGGGAACTCCTGTCGATTGTGTGAAGATGGCATTCCAGAATATCCTTGAACGCAAGCCGGACCTCGTGGTCAGCGGCATCAATCATGGCGACAATGCTGCGGTCAACGTGCACTACTCGGGCACAATGGGTGTAGTGCTGGAGGGCTGTTTCAACGCTGTGCCGTCGATAGGCTTCTCTATTGACGACCACAACCCCGATGCCAATTTCGAGCCACTTCGCCCATACATCATGAACATCGTGGAGCGTGTGCTTGCGAAGGGATTGCCGAAGTATTCATGCCTGAATGTCAACTTCCCGCTTGGCGAGATCAAGGGACTGCGCGTGACGGGTATGACCCGTGGCCATTGGACCGAGGAGTGGGAGCCGTGTCCGCGACGTGGCGACGCCAATTACTTCTGGCTGACAGGTCATTTCGAGAACGACGAGCCCGAGGACATCACACGCGACCGCTCTGCCATGAATCAGGGTTACGCCGCAATTACCCCGATAAAGGTTGATATAACAGACTACGCTCTTCTTGAGGAGCTCAAACAATGGAATTTCTAGTCGGATGAAGTACTACTTGATAGTTGGCGAGGCGTCGGGCGATCTGCATGCGTCTCATCTTATGGCAGCTCTGAAGGCAGAGGATGCGCAGGCGGAGTTCCGTTTCTTTGGTGGCGACATGATGGCAGCCGAGGGTGGCACGATGGTTAAACACTATCGCGACCTGGCATATATGGGTTTCATCCCTGTGCTGATGCATCTGCGCACCATACTCACTAACATGAAGCGATGCAAGGAGGACATTGTGGCGTGGGCCCCCGACGTGCTTATCCTCGTGGACTATCCGGGTTTCAATCTCGACATAGCCAAGTTCATCCACGCCAACACCGTGATTCCCGTCTACTACTACATCTCGCCGAAGATATGGGCGTGGAAGGAGCATCGCATAAAGAACATCAAGCGCGACATCGACCAGCTCTTCTCGATTCTCCCGTTTGAGGTAGATTTCTTTGAGCGCAAGCATGGCTATCCGATAAACTACGTGGGCAATCCTACGATGGACGAGGTGACCGCCTTCCTTGCCGAAGATGACTCGACAGCCGACTCCTTCCGCCGTGACAACCGACTGGACCAGCGCCCAATCATCGCTCTGCTGGCCGGAAGCCGCCGTCAGGAGATAAAGGACAATCTGAGACGAATGGTGGATGCCGTTGCCGAGTATGGCGACAAGCGTCAGATTGTGTTGGCGGGAGCTCCGTCGATTCCCGAGGAGTACTACCGCCAGTGGCTCGACGGAGCCGGAGTGGAGGTGAAGATCCTCTTCGGAAAGACCTTCCAGCTGCTGAAACATTCCGAGACGGCACTTGTCACCTCGGGTACGGCAACGCTGGAGACGGCACTCTTCAACGTGCCGCAAATCGTGTGCTACTACACTGCGTGCGGAAAACTCGTTTCCCTTGCCCGCAAGCTCTTCCTGAAGGTCCCCTTCGTCTCGCTTGTCAATCTGATTGCGGGGCGTGAGGTGGTCAGCGAACTGGTGGCCGACGGCATGGAGATGGATAATCTGAAGCGTGAGGTGGCGCTGCTTGTCAACGACGCGTCCTATCGTCAGCGCATAGTTGATGGCTACGCCGAGATGCGACGTAAGCTGGGGGAGGCGGGTGCGCCGCGTCGTGCCGCACAGCTGATGACGGAGTTGCTGCGTCAGCGCAAGGGCAATGCCCGATAAGTCTATCTGAAGATGATGTTGCGGATAACCTTGGCGCCAACCTGGGCGTTGAGGTTACGCACCAGCAGGTCGCGTCCCATCATAAGCTCCTGGCGGAGCACGGAGGATGAAACGTGGACGTAGAGCACCTCGTTCCTTATGAAGAGGTCGCTGGTATACTTAGCCATGTTCTGTCCGATAACCTTTGGCCACGCATTGAGCAGGCGCTGCTCGTTGAGCGGCGACTCCAGTCCGTTCTCGTGGAGAAAGGCGCGTATGGCCAGTCCGATGCTCTCTGTATCTCTCCTTCTCATTATTCAGCCTCCTCTTGATTGATAGATGTGACGCATCCGTCGACAACCTCAAACATGCGGTAGTCGCCGCCGGTCTTCTGTAGAATCTTGTCGAGATGTTCGCGGTTGGTGTCGGTGATGAATATCTGGCCGAACTGGTCGTTGGATACCAGTTTGACAATCTGCTCCACGCGTGTGGCGTCGAGCTTGTCGAAGATATCGTCGAGCAGCAACAGCGGCACGGTGTGTCCCGCTCTCTTCAGGAAGTCAAACTGAGCCAGTTTGAGAGCAATGAGATATGTCTTGTTCTGCCCCTGCGATCCCTCCTTCTTGATGGGGAAATCGCCAAGAAGCATGTTCAGCTCATCCTTATGTATGCCGTGGAGCGAATAGCCCATGATGCGGTCGCGCACTCTGCTCTCCTTGAGCGTCTCGAGCAGCGGCCCACGTTCGGCATGCGATTCGTAGTGCAGTCCCACCTGCTCACGGTCCTGCGAGATGAAGGAGTAGAACGACTGAAACACGGGGACGAAGTCGCTGATGAAGCTATTCCTCTTCTTATAGATGATCTCTCCCGTCTGCGCCATCATCTCCTCCCAGATGAGAAGCAGTTCGTCGTCGACGGGCGGGTCGGCCTTCAGCAGGGTGTTGCGCTGAGCCAGAGCCTTGTTGTAGCGGATAAGCGCATCGAGATACTCCTTGTCATACTGCGAGATTACCACATCCATGAAGCGGCGTCGCTCCTCGCTTCCCCCGGCGATAAGCAGAGAGTCGGCGGGCGACACCATCACCAGCGGCAGGAAACCGATATGGTCCGACAGGCGCTGATACTCCTTCTTGTTGCGCTTGAACTGCTTCTTGCTCTTGCGCTTCAGTCCGCAGTAGATCTCCTCCTTCGTGCCGTCGCTCTCCTCGTAGAATCCCTGAATCATGTAGAAGTCCATGTCGTGCATGATGTTTTGCGAGTCGATGGGGTTGATGGAGCTTTTGCAGAACGACAGGAAGTAGATGGCATCGAGCAGGTTGGTCTTGCCCATGCCGTTGTGGCCGAAGAAGCAGTTTATCTTTGGCGAGAAGTCGATGTCGGCTTGAGTGATGTTCTTGTAGTTGAGTATGGAGATGTGGTTCAGTCGCATTGGTATGAATAATTAGAGGGCGCCGCCCGACAAGTCGTGGCAGCTCCCTCTGATATTTGTTTTTTTTTTATTTTTCCGGAGTCTGCTCCAAAGTGGCAACGAGGAAGTCGTAGAACTTCTGCACTGATGGAATGTGGGCACGCTCGTCGGGTGAGTGAGGTGAGCGCAGGGTAGGTCCGAACGAAATCATGTCGAGACCGCTCTTGATGGCGCCGATGATGCCGCACTCGAGTCCGGCGTGGATCACCTGAACCTTCGGCTCCTCGCCAAACTGTGCCTTGTATGATGCAGTCATTGCTTTCAGGATAGGAGAGTCAACGTTTGGCTGCCAGCCAGAGTAGCCGCCGCTCATCTCTACCTTCATGCCTGCCATTGAGAAGCAGCACTCGAGGCTTGTTGTCAAGTACTCCTTCATGCTGTCGCTTGAGCTGCGGGCAAGAATCTTGATGTCTGCCTTGCCGCCGCCGATGGTGATGATGGCGAGGTTTGAAGATGTCTCAACTGTGTCGGGCACTGTAGGAATCATTCTTGTCACGCCGTTCTGGCAAGCGAAGATGGCATCTACGAGGTTGTCCTGAATCTCCTCCGGAACGAGTCCCTTCGGTGCGTCGGTGCGCTCTGCTGTGAAGCTGATTGGTGTCTCCACTGCGCTGTACTCCTCGTTGAAGAGCTTCTCGCAGTAGTCAACGAGTCCGAGCAACTCCTCCTCGTTCTCGGCAGGGATGGAGAGAACTACAGAAGCCTCACGCGGAATGGCGTTGCGCATGTTGCCGCCGTCCCAGCTTACGAGGCGAGCCTCATAGCTGGCGATAGCCTCGCGAACGAAGCGAACCATCAGCTTGTTGGCGTTGGCACGACCCTGATTGATCTCTGTACCCGAGTGACCGCCACGCAGACCCTTGAGAGTAACCTTCAGAGCGATGTCGCCCTCCTCAGGCTCCACATCCTTATATTCGAGAGTAGCAGTGACATCCATACCGCCGGCGCAGCCGATGTAGAGTTCGCCCTCCTCCTCAGAGTCGAGGTTCAGGAGAATCTCACCCTTGATTGTGTCAGCCTTAAGTCCGAAGGCACCATACATACCTGTCTCCTCATCCTTAGTGATGAGAGCCTCGAGCGGACCATGCTTAAGATCCTTAGCCTCGAGGACAGCCATGATGGCAGCAACGCCGAGACCGTCGTCAGCGCCGAGAGTAGTACCTTTGGCACGAACCCACTCACCGTCGATATAGGTTTGGATAGGGTCTTTAGTGAAGTCGTGAACGGTGTCATTGTTCTTCTGTGGCACCATATCCATGTGGGCCTGCAGAATAACGCCTTTGCGGTTCTCCATGCCAGGAGTAGCCGGTTTGCGGATAATTACGTTTCCCGCTTCGTCAACGAAAGACTCCAGTCCGAGTCCCTTGCCGAAGTTTACCAGAAATTCAGTCACCTTCTCCATGTGTCCTGATGGACGAGGTATCTGTGTCAGCGAGTAGAAATTCTTCCACACATTCTGTGGAGCTAATTCAAGAATCGTGCTCATAAGGCAATTTGTTTTAGTTATTTTTTATGATTGTGATTGGTCAACTGTAGGTCAATCAATCCATATATACCCAACAAAACTACTAAAAAGGTTTGAATGGCGTGTACAATAAGCGCAAATAATGCAGCATCTGCGTTATTTATTCCGTAAAGCATCATCATTGAGATGACTGCAAAGTGCCACGGACCCGCTCCGTTTGGCGTGGGAACGATGACTGCGAAGGTGCCTCCGACGAACATCACCATGCCTGCCGCCATGCCGAGATGCTCGGTGAAGCCGAAGCAGTAGAAGGTGTAGTAGAAGTGGAGGAAGTAGCAGAGCCACATCGCCACCGTATAGAAGATGAAGAGCGGCATGTTGCTGACCCCCTTCAGCGAGGTCATTCCCTGGACCACCTGATTCATCGTAGCCTTTAGCCGATGGTAGAAGGAGTAGGTCTTCACCAGCTTGTAGAGCAGCAGCACTGCCGTGATGCAGCAGGCCACGGCTATGTAGAACCAAACGGATGTCAGCAGATGGGTGAACGACGACAGCTTCACTCCTGTCTGGCGGAAGAAGGAGATGAAGACGGGCATCTGGATGAGGAAGGTCGTTCCAGTGATAACCAGCATGCAGAGCGTGTCGATGATGCGCTCCGTGACCACCGTTCCCAGCGACTCGGCAAAGGGAACGTCGTCATACCTCTTCAGTATGCCGCAGCGCGACACCTCGCCGACGCGCGGCAGAATCAGGTTTGCGGCGTACGACACGAAGATAGAGTCCACGCAGTCCTTGCGCTTGGGGTAGGAGCCCAGCGGCTCGAGAACCTGGCGCCAGCGCAGTCCGCGGACTATGTGGCTCAGCACTCCGAACAGCAGTGAAAAGCTCATCCACCACCAGTTTGTCTCGTGACGGAGTGTATCGCTAAGTTGCGAAAAATCGAAGTCACGGTACACGAAGTATAGTATGAAGGCCCCCAACAACAGCGGAAAAATGATGTTTAAAGCCTTTTTAATTAGTTTATTCATTTCTTATTCTTCATTCTTCAAGTAAAAGAATTACCTTTGTTGAGTGCAAATGTAAACATTTAGAGAATAAATGAGATTAGTAAAACCTAAAAAGTTTCTGGGACAGCACTTTCTGAAGGATCTGAAGGTGGCTCAGGACATAGCCGACACAGTGGATGCGTGTCCGGGACTTCCTATCCTTGAGGTGGGACCGGGCATGGGCGTCTTGACGCAGTTTTTGCTACAGAAGGAGAGAGATGTACGTGTGGTTGAGATAGATTTCGAGTCAGTGGCATACTTGCGCGAGAACTTCCAGGCGCTGGAGGGCAACATCATCGAGGATGATTTCCTCAAGATGGACCTGCGCAAGCTGTTCGGCGGAGAGCCATTCGTGCTGACCGGCAACTATCCATATAATATATCGAGCCAGATATTCTTCAAGATGCTCGACAACAAGGACCTCATTCCCTGTTGCACGGGTATGATTCAGAAGGAGGTGGCTGAGCGCATCGCCGCAGGACCTGGCAGCAAGACCTATGGCATCCTGAGCGTGCTCATCCAGGCTTGGTACCGCGTGGAGTATCTCTTCACCGTCAGCGAACACGTGTTCAATCCGCCTCCAAAGGTGAAGAGCGCCGTCATTCGCATGACGCGCAACGAGACCACCGACCTGGGATGCGACGAGAAGCTCTTCAAGCAGGTGGTGAAGACAACCTTCAACCAGCGACGCAAGACGCTGCGCAACTCCATCAAGCCTATCCTTGGCAAGGAGTCGCCGCTGACTGCCGACGAGATCTTCAACAAGCGTCCCGAACAGCTCTCTGTGGAGCAGTTCATCGACCTTACTAACCGGGTGGAGAGAGCGTTGAAGGAGAGCGGTCCCGCTGCAGAAACAGAGTGAGAGAGGACGCCATGCTGATGATAGCATGGCCTATATATATAATAATGTGTACGTGTAACAAACCATAATCATTATGGAGATAAACGACGACTATATTGATAAGGTAAAAGAACTCATTGAGCAGAAGGATGAGGAACAGGTCCGTGCGATGCTTCGCGACCTGCACCCTGCCGACATAGCGGAGCTGTGCAACGACCTCAAGATGGAGGAGGCACGCTTCGTCTATCTCTTGCTCGACGATGAGACGGCAGCCGACGTTCTTGTCGAGATGGACGATGATATCCGTAAGGACCTCCTTGACGTCATCTCGCCCGAGACCCTCGCTAAGCGCTTTGTCGACAACATGGATACCGATGATGCCGTAGAGCTGATTCGTGACCTCGACGAAGACAAGCAGGAGGAGGTGCTCGCTCATATCGAAGACATAGAGCAGGCAGGCGACATCGTAGACCTTCTGAAGTACGATGAGGACACCGCCGGCGGATTGATGGGTACGGAGATGGTGCTCGTCAACGAGAACTGGAGTATGCCGGAGTGCTTGAAAGAGATGCGCCAGCAGGCTGAAGAGCTTGACGATATATATTATGTATATGTGATTGACGATGACCACCGCCTGCGAGGCATCTTCCCGCTGAAGAAGATGATCACCTCGCCCTCGGTTTCCAAGGTGAAGCATGTGATGAAGAAGGATCCTATCTCCGTCCATGTCGATACGCCTATCGACGAGGTGGTTCAGATCATCGAGAAGTATGACCTCGTGGCAATCCCCGTGCTCGACAGCATCGGGCGTCTCGTCGGACAAATCACCGTCGACGACGTCATGGATGAGGTTCGCGAACAGTCGGAGCGTGACTATCAGTTGGCATCCGGACTTTCTCAGGACGTCGAGACCGACGATAACCTGCTGCGCCAGACCACAGCGCGCCTGCCGTGGCTGCTCATCGGAATGTTGGGAGGAATCGGCAACTCCATGATTCTCGGCAACTTCGACACCACCTTTGCCGCCCATCCGGAGATGGCACTCTACATCCCCTTGATTGGTGGAACGGGAGGAAACGTCGGAACTCAGTCGTCAGCCATCGTCGTTCAGGGTCTGGCAAGCAATGACCTCGACGACACCAGCATCCTGAAACAGGTATCCAAGGAGTCGCTCGTAGCGGTCATCAACGCCACAATCATTTCGCTCCTTGTCTATGTCTACAACTTCCTGCGCTTCGGACCGACCGCCACGGTCAGCTATTCCGTTTCGATCAGTCTGTTTGCGGTAGTGATGTTTGCGTCAATATTTGGAACACTTGTTCCGATGACACTCGAGAAGTTGAAGATTGACCCCGCCATTGCCACCGGTCCCTTCATCTCGATCACTAATGATATCATAGGCATGATGCTCTATATGGGAATCACCGTATTGCTTTCATAGCAATTTTCGGATTAAGAAATATTTTTACTGAGCGTTGGTTCATTGGTCACTTCGGCCAATGCGTCAACGCTCACTTTTTTATTAATAAAACACGAAAAAAAGTCCGAGATAACTCTTTTTAGGGCATAAAATTGAAGAAAATGAAAATAATATAAAAAATAAATTGTTATTTATGATTGAAATAAGAATATTATTGTATTAATTTGTGCGTTAATACATATGAAAGTATGAAATGATCTTGGTTATTTCTTAAATTAATTGATACAATGATGGATTCTCTAGAAACTAAATTGTCCGTGAACCCCGCCGAGTTGGAGGAGGAAAAGGTCGCACAGGAGACTACAACTGCTGCTCCTGATGATAGCACTCTTACGGAAAAACAGGCAGAGGCGTTGCCACGTTTCTCTACTGCCGAGGAGGTTGTCGCCTATCTGAAGACTAAGGCCGACGACGTGGACAATACACGCAAACAGGAGTTGGATGTACTGAAACTTGTCTTTTACAAACTTCGCGCCGAAGAGTTGGGACAAAAGGGTGAGGGTGCTCCAGATACAGAAAATGAGGTTGAACAGCCAGAACCGGACCCGTTGGAGACCGAGTTCAAGGAGACGCTTGCGTCGATACGCGAGCTGAAAGCCTCAAGAAGTGTTGAACAAGAAAAGGAGAAAGAGGAGAATCTGAAGATAAAACTCGACATCATAGAGAAACTCAAGGCTTTGCTGGAGTCGCCGGACAATGCCAACCGATCATACAGCGAGTTCAAACGCTTGCAGCAGCTGTGGAACGACACTAAACTAGTGCCGCAGGCTCAGGCCAACGAGCTCTGGAAGAGCTATCAGCACTACGTTGAGAAGTACTACGACGTGCTGAAACTCAACAACGAGTTCCGCGAGTATGACTTCAAGAAGAATCTGGAGACCAAACTTCACCTCTGCGAGGCAGCCGAGAAGCTGACCACGGAGAGCGATGTCGTTTCGGCCTTCCACCAGTTGCAGAAGCTGCATCAGGATTTCCGCACCACGGGACCTGTTGCCAAGGAGCTGCGCGACGAGATCTGGGCACGCTTCAAGGCTGCTTCGACCATCGTCAACAAGCGCCATCAGCAGCACTTCGAGGAGTTGAAGGAGAGCGAACAGTACAATCTCGACCAGAAGACAGTGATCTGCGAGATTGTCGAGGGCATCGACTTCGGTGAACTCAAGACATTCCTGGCTTGGGAAAACAAGACCAAGGAGATTCTTGCGCTGCAGGCCAAGTGGAAAACCATCGGCTTCGCTCCGCAGAAGATGAACGTGAAGATATTCGA
>CAZKNB010000027.1:0-12322 GCA_964554075.1 uncultured Bacteroides sp. | reverse complement strand
CGCCCCTCCACCTTTCATCCATTTCTGCCGCAAAGATATAAATAATATGTTCGCCTACAAAATATTAGACAAAAAAGATTTTACCGAGTCGCTCGGATATACCGTCGCGATAGGCACGCCATAGCTTCGCAAGGTCCGACCACTCGTAGGCGCGGCTGAAGGGCATAGTCACCAATGCCGTAGCCAGATAGCCCGCAACGCCTATGAAGCCGCGCAGATAGCGCACGCCCCAGTTGCGTCCGTAGTGGTGGTTGAGATAGGCAGAATTGCGCACCTGATAGAAGCGTTTCCACTTCTTCTTGCGGTTGCGTTCAGCCCATGTATCGTTGTTGAAAAACTTGTGCTTATCCATTTGTGCATCAGGGATATAGAGTATCCTGAAGCCTGCCAGCACGGTGCGCAGACAGTAGTCTGTGTCGTCGCAGAAGATGAAGAGTTCGCGGTTCGGCAGACCTATCTTCTCCACCACGCTGCGGCGTATCATAGGTCCCTCGAAGGCTGTTCCCTTCACGTCGGTCGGAGCGCTGATCTCCTCCTTGGAGAGGCGACCGCGATACATCGACGCAAACGGGTTTGTAAGGTTGTATTCACGGAAGTCGTGACAGAAGATTCTGCCCTCCATGAATCGGCGGGGAGCTGCAATGCCTATCGTACTATCGGCCTCAGCCTCAGCGAGAAGCGAGCGCAGACAGTCGGGACGGGGGAAGACGTCGTCGTCCATACACCAGATGAAGTCTGCACCATGACGGTAGGCATAGTCGATACCTGTGGCAAAGCCACCCGAACCGCCCACGTTCTCCTGATGGATCACGGTGACGCCAACCTGCTCGTCAAGCCACTCACGGGTGCCATCGCTACTGCCGTTGTTCACCACTACAATCTCGTCAAGCGGCCTGCTCTGGCCACGCAGTGAGGCCACCACGCGCTGCAACAGCGCGAAGCGGTTGAAGGTCACGACGACCGCCACTACCCTGCTATTCTTCTCTCCCTCCATGTCAATCAGATCTTATCTAAACCTTTAGTAAACTTTAACCAATAGTACTTGATTGGGTTGGTGTATTTTAACTGTTTCCAGGG
Organism: uncultured Bacteroides sp.; assembly: GCA_964554075.1. GTDB lineage: Bacteria > Bacteroidota > Bacteroidia > Bacteroidales > Bacteroidaceae > Bacteroides. The sequence goes on along the minus strand of CAZKNB010000027.1, from coordinate 11,245 downwards.
TCGGCTGGTGTGCGGATGATGGATCACCGGAAGCGAAGTGAAGAGGTAATTCTTCAGTCCCAGGTTGAGCGACTCGTGGGAAATGGTCACGTCGTACCAGCTCTTCGACGGGTCGAGCGTGTCGAAGTCGAAGGCACTGAGCAGGGCGGGAGTAAGCAGTGAGCAGCAGAAGCTGCAATGCTTCTTCTCGGGATAGACTTGATTCTCGTGTCCCTTGGCATGGCCGTAGGGGTAGTTGATCTCACCATTGTCATCCACGGTCACCGACGCTGCTATTCCGCAGTCCTTGCGCTCCATGGCACCGTCGAAGAGTGCCTGCAGCGTGTTCTTCGCTACCACCACGTCGCTCTCAACAATCAGCATACCGGCATCCTCGGCAAGCGCCTCCTTGCGGGCACGCTGAAGCACCAGCAGATAGTTGGGCGAGGGATGGTCGGTGAGGTCGGAGAGGTTCACCAGGCGGAAGCCATAGGTGCGCGATGCCTCCTCCAGACGCGCCGTGTTCTCGGGCGTGCTGTAGTCGTTGTAGATGGTATAGGTATATGGCACCTTGATCTCCGACGACATGATGGCCTCAACCGTCTCGAGCGTCGAGTCGATGGAGTCCTTGACAGGGGTAAGTATATGTAGTTTCTTCATCTCTTTCTTCTTTTATCGTTTTACAAATGTAGCAGAAAGGCTCCGCTTATGCAAATCGGAGTTCACGGCGTGCCAGCTCGAGCGCCGCAGCCACCGTGTCGTCCATGTCGTAGTAGGCGTAGTTGGCCAGTCGGCCGCCGAAGAGCACATCGCTGCGCGAAGCTGCCAGGCGTCGGTACTCCTCCATGATGGCCGAGTTTCGCTCGTCGTTGACGGGATAGTATGGCTCCTTGTTGGGGCCGAACTCGTCGGGATACTCGTAGGTCACAACCGTTGTAGGCTGAGTGCCGAACTCGAAATGCTTATGCTCGATGACGCGGGTATAGGGCACCTCGCGCTCCGTATAGTTGACCACGGCATTGCCCTGGAAGTCTGCCACATCGAGGTGGCGATGCTCGAATCGCAGACTGCGATAGTCCAGGCGGCCACAGCTGTAGCCGAAATACTCGTCTATGCATCCCGTGAAGACAATCTTCTTCGCCCTGCCCTCCAGCTCTTCGCGATGGGCGAAGAAGTCGTAGCCGGTCATCACCTCAACGCCCTCAAGCAGGCGGTCGGTCAGGCGATTGAAGCCGCCGATGGGTATTCCCTGATAGGGGTCGTTGAAATAGTTGTTGTCGAAGGTGAAACGGAAGGGCACACGACGGATGATGAACGACGGCAGCTCGCTGCACGCCCTGCCCCACTGCTTCTCTGTATATCCCTTGATCAGCATCTGGTAGATGTCGTCGCCGCAGAGCTTCAGTGCCTGTTCCTCCAGGTTGGCAGGCTCAACGATGTCGGCATACTTGCCGCGCTGCTCCTCCAGCTTGGCGCGCGCCTCGTCGGGCGTACGGGTGCCCCACAGCTGATAGAAGGTATTCATGTTGAAGGGGAGATTGTAGAGTCTGCCCTTATACGACGCCAGCGGCGAGTTGGTGTAGCGGTTGAAGTCCACGAGGTTGTTGACATACTGCCACACCATCTTGTTGTCGGTATGGAAGATATGGGCACCATACTGATGCACCTGAATGCCACCAATCTCCTGACAGTGGATGTTGCCACCGGTGTGCTGACGGCGATCGACCACCAGACAGCGCTTGCCCGCCAGCCGTGCTTCGTGGGCGAAGACACAGCCGAAGAGTCCCGCTCCGACGACTATATAATCATATTCCTTATTCATTCCTTTCAGCTAATATTGTTCTTCTGCATCTCCACCCACTGTTCGTAGGTTCTCTTCCAGCGGTTATGGCTCCACAGCCAGTACTGCGGTTCGCGTCTAATCACCTTCTCAAGCATCTTACCATACTCCACCGTCAGCTCATAGTTGGCAAACGCCTTCGGGGTGTCGGTCATCTTGACGAAGTCGGCATGATAGTAGCCACGGCGCACACGACGCACATCGACGTAGTAGACCGCTGCATCGGTGAGCTTCGCAATGTTCTCCGCTCCGACGAAGAAGGAGGTCTTATGGTTCAGGAAGTCGGTCCACATGTTTACGTAGTTCCACACGGGCGACTGGTCCGAGATAAATCCTATGATGAAGCGCTGCCCATCCTTGCGGTAGCGCACCAGTGAGCGCATGGCTGAGTGCATCTCCAGATTGACGCCGCCAAAGCGGCCTCGGGTGCGCAGGAAGAGCGAGTCGAACGACTTGTTGCGCAAACGATGATAGATTTGTCCCGCCTGTACGTCGGGCATATCGCTGAGGTGCATGCTTATCGATGCAATCCACTCCCAGTTGCAATAGTGACCCAGATAGAGCACCACGTTTCTCTCCTTCAGCACCTCGCGCACCTCCTCCATGCCGCCGTAGGTCATGCGTCGGCTCATCTCACTCTTGCTCATCGTGAAGAGCTTGATGGTTTCGGCCAGATAGTCGCAGAAGTAGTGATAGAAGGCGCGCTCAATCTTCAGCCGCTCCTCCTCGCTCTTCTCGGGGAAGCATTCAGCCAGATTCTTGCGCACCACACGGCGGCGATAGTGCACCAAGTGGTAGAGCGGGAAAAAGAGCAGGTCAGAGATGAAGTAGAGCAGGCGCAGCGGGAGCAGCGACGCCAGAAACCAGAACGTAAACATCACGTAGTAGAGCACTTTATCCTTCATACCGGTAACTCGATTTCTCTAACCTATTTATTTAAAAATAATTATCGGGCAAAGCTATAAATTATTTCCGACACGGCAAGCACGCTCGCCCACCTTTTCAACTATCTTTGCAGTCGCACTAATATAATGTAGAGATGAAAATCATTGTTGACAATAAGATTCCATACCTTGAGGATGCCGTCAGGAGCATCACCAGTGACGTACTGTTTATGGAGGGACGTGAGTTCACTCCCGAGGTGGTCCGCGATGCCGACGCCCTGATTCTGCGCACCCGCACCCGCTGCAACCGCCAACTGCTGGAGGGCAGCAACGTGAAGTTTATAGCCACCGCCACCATCGGATTCGACCATATCGATGCCGACTACTGCCGCGAGGCGGGCATCGAGTGGGCAAACGCTCCGGGCTGCAATGCAGGTTCGGTGACTCAGTACATCGAGTCCTCGCTCCGCCTGATTGAGCGCCACGCCGCACGTCCGCTGAGCGACATGACCCTTGGCGTTGTCGGTGTGGGCCACGTGGGCAGCCGTGTGGCAGAGATGGCGCGCTCGCTCGGCATGCGAGTGTTGCTGAACGACCCTCCACGTGCCGAACTCGAGGGCGAAGCGGGCTTCAGCCCTATGGCTCAGCTGGAGGAGGAGTGCGACATCATCACCTTCCACACTCCGCTCATCCGTGAGGGCCGACACTCCACCTACCATCTTGGCGACGCCGACTTCTTCCGTAGCCTGAAGCGCTGCCCATACATCATCAACTCATCGCGCGGCGAGGTGGTGAGCAACGACGCCCTGCTTCAGGCTCTGCGCTCCGGCGCCATCTGCCAGGCTGTGGTAGACGTATGGGAGAACGAGCCAAACATCAACCTCGAGCTGCTCAACGAGGTACTTATCGGCACTCCCCACATCGCCGGCTACTCGGCCGACGGCAAGGTGAATGCCACCGTGATGTCGCTCAACTCCCTCTGCCGCTTCTTCGGCATCGAGAAGGAGTTCCACATCGAGCCACCTGCACCCGCCCAGCGCACAATACATGCCCGTACGCTTGCCGACGCCACCCTCGCCATCTACAATCCCGAGGATGACTGCAACAAGCTGCGCCAGCATCCCGACCACTTCGAGCAAATCAGGAACAACTATCCCCTGCGAAGAGAGAAGGAGGCGTATGAGTTTATCATTGAGGGATAATGGGAAAAAGATGCCCTGCACTGTGTCGTCACGACTCAGCGCAGGGCTTGAATATTTATATTGAGAATTTATGAAATCTATTTATGCTTCACGCCACCGATGCCCTTTGAGACAATCTGCTTCTTGCTGGGAGAGCCCTTGTACTTAATCTCACCGACACCACGGCTCTCGGCATTGATGCTCTTCGTGGCGTAGCACTCCAGGTCGCCAACCCCCTTTGAGAGTACTGTCAGTGCATCGACCTTGAAGTCGTAGGCCTCAATGTCGCCAACACCAGTCAGGGTCATGTCGGCTGTAGAAGCCCTGCCCTTCAGTTCAACATCGCCTACACCCGTATGAGTGATCTTCAGCTTCTGACACTGCAGGTCGTTGAACTTGACGTCGCCCACTCCGCGAAGAGTGATCTGGAGGTCGCCGGCAACAAATTTGTTATTCACCAGGACGTCACCCACACCCTTTGACACCATGCTCTTCAGCGTAGGAGCAGTAATCTCGATGCGTACACTATTCTTTTCGCTCACCTTCATTCTGTTTTTCTCCTGATTCTCATTGGTAATGGTCAGCACACCCTCAATCACCACCACCTTGATTCTCTCCACATACTTCGCCTCACCGATGATGCGGAGAGAGGATGAGCCGTCGGAGGTCTGTGATATATAGATGTCGCCGTAGGTATTGGCGGAGACGGCGTCGAAACTACCTATATTATTATATGTACGCGTGATGCGCTCGTCGCTACCATTAACATCATAGAAGCCCACTTCAGAGGCTATGACCTTGGTTGAAACAACCATCAGAACTGCTGCTAGAAAAATCACTAATCGTTTCATATCTTTACTCTATTTTATTTCATTTTCTACATTAGACGCAATGAATGAAAAAAAAGTTGCAATGAGAGTACAACTTTTCTCAAATATTTGTTTCTTTGTATTTGTAAACACACAAATACACATAACTATGAGGCAGATTATTAGAGACAAAGAGTTTGGCGACATGGAAGTACGCGTCAACACTCGCACTAGCAAGCTGATAGCTCATGCCAAGGACGGAGCTATCTGGTTGACGTCGCCTCCATACGTTACGAAGTCCGACATCATCAATATGATTGATGAGCATCGCGAAAAGCTACGCAAGATTCTGGAGGGTGCCAGACGACGCATCATCGACACCAACTACAAAATCGACTCCGAGCTGTTTAAACTAAGTTTGCGCTACGGCGCTGAGGGCAACATGATGGCCCATTCAAAGTTGGGCGAACTGGAGATTGTATGCCCCAAGGAGACCAACTTCTCTGACATCAGCGTCCAGCAGGCTCTCCGAAAAGCCATTGAGGAGAGCATGAGAATCAACGCCAAGGTTGTCATACCCGAGCGGTTGAACATGATTTCAAAGGAGCATAAGCTCCCGTTCAAGACAGTGAAGATTAGTTCAAGCCGAGGCAGATGGGGCAGCTGTTCTACCGATAAGAACATTAATATCTCGTTCTACACGCTGCTGCTTCCGACCCACCTTGTGGACTACGTGCTTAAGCATGAGTTGTGCCACACACGTGAGATGAACCACAGCGACTCCTTCTGGAGCCTGCTCAACGACATCACTGGCGGCAAGGCCTTTGAGCTTCGCGACGAACTGAGGAGTTACCAGCCAAGCATCTGACGACGTCAGCTGATGCGCATGATGCAGAGGCTATCAAAGAGATTTGGAGGGAATGACCAAGGTCATTCCCTCCTTTTTTATGGTCTGACACCAGAAGCTGCAAGACAATTATAGTTAGTCACCCAACACCACCGATTTTGTTTCAATTTATCACAAATATGCCACAGAGAGTAACGACACCACAGAAAATGATGTAGTTTTGCTTAGATATTTAAGAAAAGATTTTGTCAACTCAGCTATCTTTACGACATTTGCGCAATGCATCTGCATGCAGACGCAAAGAAAAGAACAGCACATACTTTGAAAATAACTATAATAACAGAATTATGGCAGATGAAATGACGGTTAAAGAATTAGAGAGAGTTGTGGTCCGCTTCTCCGGTGACTCCGGCGACGGCATGCAGCTTGCCGGAAACATTTTCTCCACAGTCTCAGCTACTGTGGGTAATGACATCAGTACTTTCCCAGACTATCCTGCGGACATCCGCGCCCCGCAAGGCTCACTGACAGGTGTATCTGGATTCCAGGTTAGCATCGGCGCTAACAAGGTCTATACCCCGGGCGACCAGTGCGACGTATTGGTTGCAATGAATGCTGCGGCTCTGAAGACGCAAATCAAGTTTGCAAAATCTACAGCTTGCATCATCATGGATACTAACGCCTTCCAGGAGAGCGACCTGCAGAAAGCAGAGTTCAAGACTGATAACCCAATCGAGGAGCTCGGCATCAAGCAAGATGTCATCGCTGCTCCTATCTCAGACATGGTGAAGGATTGTCTGGCCGACACAGGCATGGACAACAAGTCAATGATGAAGTGTAGAAACATGTTCGCTGTCGGACTGGTTTGCTGGCTCTTCAACCGCGACCTGAAGATTGCCGAGGACTTCATCCACGAGAAATTCGCTAAGAAACCTGAGATTGCAGAGGCTAACATCAAGGTTATCCACGCAGGATATGACTACGGTCACAACACTCACGCCAGCGTTGCCAATACATATAAGATTGAGAGTAAGGTGAAGGTTCCGGGACGATATATGGATATCACCGGTAACAAGGCTACCGCTTACGGATTTATCGCTGCTGCCGAGAAGGCGGGATTGAAACTCTTCCTGGGTTCATACCCTATCACTCCGGCTACCGACGTGCTCCACGAGCTCTCTAAGCACAAGTCTCTCGGTGTAACTACCGTTCAGTGTGAGGACGAGATTTCAGGTTGCGCCTCTGCAGTTGGTGCCTCTTTCGCCGGTGCCCTGGCCGTAACTTCTACTTCAGGCCCTGGTATCTGTCTGAAATCTGAGGCTATGAACCTGGCTGTCATCACCGAGCTTCCTCTGGTCATCCTCGACGTTCAGCGTGGTGGTCCGTCAACAGGACTTCCTACCAAGTCTGAGCAGACCGACCTGCTGCAAGCTCTCTTCGGACGTAACGGTGAGAGCCCAATGCCAGTCATCGCTGCCACATCACCTACAAACTGCTTCGACGCTGCCTACCAGGCTGCAAAGATGGCACTGGAGCACATGACTCCGGTGGTTCTCCTCACCGATGCCTTCGTGGCAAACGGTTCAGGAGCATGGAAGTTGCCTAACCTGGCCGACTATCCTGCCATCCAGCCGCCATACGTAACAGCTGAGATGAAGGACAACTATACTCCTTACCGTCGTAACCCGGAGAACGATGTTCGCTACTGGGCTATCCCGGGTCAGGAGGGCTACACTCATATCCTCGGTGGTCTGGAGAAGGACAGCAACACAGGTGCCATCTCTACAGCCCCAGAGAACCACGACCTGATGTGCCGCCTGAGAGCTTCGAAGGTGGAGAAGATTCCTGTACCCGACGTAGTGGTAGAGGGCAATCAGGATGCCGACCTGCTGATTGTAGGCTTCGGAGGTACCTACGGTCACCTCTACAGCGCAATGGAGGAGATGAACAAAGCCGGACAGAAGGTTGCCCTGGCTCACTTCAGCTTCATCAACCCGCTGCCTAAGAACACAGCAGAGGTATTGCGCAAGTACAAGAAGGTGGTGGTTGCCGAGCAGAACCTTGGACAGTTTGCAGGCTTCCTGCGCATGAAAGTCGACGGATTCAACCCGTACCAGTATAACGAAGTGAAGGGTCAGCCGTTCGTAGTAAGCGAGCTGGTAGAGGCCTTCACTAAGATCATCAATCAGTAATGCCTAAAAAAGAATTATCATGAGCGAATTTACAGCGAAAGATTATAAGAAAGGACAACCACGTTGGTGTCCGGGATGCGGTGACCACTTTTTCCTGGCATCACTGCACAAAGCCATGGCAGAGATAGGTGTTGCGCCTTGGGATACAGCCGTTATCTCGGGTATCGGATGCTCAAGCCGTCTGCCTTACTATATGAATACCTATGCGATGCAGACCATCCACGGACGTGCGGCTGCCATCAGCACCGGCGCCAAGGTAGCCAACCCTAACCTGACTATCTGGCAGATCTCCGGCGATGGCGACGGTCTGGCTATCGGTGGTAACCACTTCATCCACGCTATCCGTCGTAACATCGACCTGAACATGATCCTCCTGAACAACCGTATCTACGGTCTGACAAAGGGTCAGTACTCTCCGACATCTCCGCGTGGCTTCGTCAGCAAGTCATCTCCTTACGGTACAGTGGAGGATCCGTTCCACCCGGCAGAGCTCTGCTTCGGTGCTCGCGGACGCTTCTTCGCACGCGCCGTTGCCACTGATGCTCCGGGCACAGTGGAGATTCTGAAGGCTGCCTACAACCACAAGGGTGCTGCTGTCTGCGAGATTCTGCAGAACTGCGTCATCTTCAACAACGGTACTCACGACTCTGTCTACAACAAAGAGGGACGTGCAAAGAACGCCATCTACCTGGAGCACGGCAAACCTATGCTCTTCGGTGAGAACAAGGAGTTCGGTCTCGTTCAGGATGGATTCGGCCTTAAGGTGGTTAAGCTCGGCGAGAATGGTATCACAGAGAAGGATATCCTCGTTCACGATGCTCACTGCCAGGACAATACCCTGCAGCTGAAGCTGGCTCTGATGGAGGGTCCGGACTTCCCGGTTGCTCTCGGCGTAATCCGCGACGTGGACGCTCCGACCTACGATGAGTCGGTTGCTGCCCAGATTGAGGAGGTAAAGGCTAAGAAGAAATACCACAACTTCCAGGAGCTTCTTATGACTAACGAGACTTGGGAGGTTAAGTAAATCCCCACGTCGGTTAAACCATAACATCTTTAAAGCAGAGGCTGGCAGCCGAAAAGGGCTGTCGGCCTTTGTTGTTTTTTAGCGGGATATGGAATATCTTTGCAGAAAATAATGTGATGATGAGATTGAAACTTACAGCGTTGGCACTTCTGATGGCCATGGGGGCTACTGCACAGCAGCAGGAGGACCCTGAGGTGATGAGTGTCAACGGACACAAGATAATGCGTTCGGAGTTCGAATACTATCTTAACAGGGATAGCATCGTGACGGACAAGAGATATATAAAGATGTATGCGGAGGAGTTTGCCGACCGCAAGCTGAAGCTATACAAGGCTTTGGACATGGGACTGGACACCACCACCGCCGTACGCGCCGAGGTGGAGGGCTATCGCGGCGCTCTGGCTAAATCGTACCTCACGGACAGCGATACGGAGGAGCTGGAGGCCCGCGCACGCTACAACCGCCTGAAGGCGAAGCTGAGCCTTGGCTACGTGAACATCAGCCGCATCTTCCGACGACTGCCGCAGAACGCCACAAACCGCGCCATTGCGCAGGCGGAGCAGCAGATGGACTCTGCCTACAACGTGCTGCAGAGCTCTCCTGCCCTCTTCGACGACCTTGTCAAGCGCCTGTCGGACGATAAGCGCACGACCGACGTGGGTCCGCTGGAGATGACCGAGGAGTTCGAGAGCAACGTGTTCAGCCTCAAGGAGGGCGAAACGAGCAAACCATTCTTCACCCCGGAGGGATTGCAGATTGTGAGGGTGAACCGCCGCGGAGAGCTACCTGCCTACGAGAAGATGAGGGATGAGCTGAAGCGACAGATTGTCCACCGCGCCACAAAGCCCGTACTGGAGCGACTGAAGAGCGAGTGCGACTTCAGCGAGAAGAGTAAGGCGGTGAAGGCACTGCTGGCCGGCAACGACACCGACGAGCAGCTCTTCACCATCAAGGGAAACAGCTACACGGGTGCCGACTTCCGCCGCTTTGCCAAGGTCTACCCGCGCGAACGCAGCAAGCAGTATGAGGCATTCGTCATGAAGTGCCTGATGGACTACGAGAGCAGCCACATAGAGGAGCTGCACCCGGAGCATGAGATGAAGATAAAGGAGTACAAGGAGAATCTGCTGATTGCCGTGGTGGAGCGACTGGAGGAGCCTACCCGCGAGGAGTATGAGAGCGGACTGGAGAAATACTTCGAGGAGCATCGCTCCAACTACAAGTGGGAGCCATTCAAATATCGCGGAGTGGTGGTGCGTGCGGTCAGCAACTCAGTGGCAAAGAGGATCAAGAAGGAGATGAAGAGAGTGCCTCACGAGCAGTGGCCCGACAGCATAGCCGCACGCTACACCGTCGACGGCACAGTGAAGGCCAAGGCGGAATATGGTCTCTTCAGCCAGGGCGACAACGACGCGATAGACCTCATCGTCTACGGGACAGGCAGCGTCAGCACTACCGACGGCTTTCCATGCGCCTTTGCCATTGGCGACAAGGTGAAGAGGGCAGAGAGCGTAGAGGAGGCTGGCGAGGAGCTCCGCAACGACTATGATGCCCACCTGAAAGAGCAATCACTTAAGCGATTAAGACACGGCTCAGCGGTTGAAATAAAACAAGAGGTTTTAAAAACGGTTAATAATCATTGATATGATTGAATATTACACTATCTTCGTCCGCTAAAGCGAAGATTTTAAACCAATAACTGATGCGAACAACAATCCTTTATGCTATAACTGCCACACTCGGCATCGCCCTGGGGCTGTCGGCGTGCGGGCAAAGTGGCGAACACGACGAAAAGGACGCGCTCGTTGAAGTAAATGGGAACTACTTATATAAGGAGGAATTGCAGTCGGTGCTGCCGCTCGGACTCTCAACGGAGGACAGCGCGAAGTTTGTAGACAACTACATTCGCGAATGGGTGGAGGACGTCCTGCTGTATGAACAAGCCAAACGCAACGTAAAAGACAGCCGCGAGATAGAACGCTTGGTCGAAAACTACAGAAAGACTCTTCTTACCCACACATATCAGCAGCAGCTCATAGCACAACGCTTTGCCGACGACATCCCCGAGGAGGAGTTGCAGGAGTACTACGACACCAACAAGGAGCTGTTCCGTCTGGACCAGCCAATGCTGAAGGGACTCTTCATCAAGGTGCCTGTCAGCGCGCCACGTCTCAAGGATGTGCGCAGCTGGTACAAGTCGACCTCACAGCAGAGCATCGACAACCTTGAGAAGTATGCCATGCAGCACGCCGCCCGATATGAGTATTTCCACAACGAATGGGTGTCGACCCCCGAACTAGCCGACATCATGCCGCTGAAGATTGCAGAGCTCAACAACCTGGTGGAACAGGGACGTAGCTTCGAATATCGTGACAAGGAGTTTATCTACTTCCTGGCCATCAGCGAGGTGATGAAGAAGAACGAGGTGAAACCATTCGAGACAGCGCGACAAGAGATTAAAGAGATACTTGCCAACATGAGGCAGGTGG
>CAZKNB010000026.1:0-12407 GCA_964554075.1 uncultured Bacteroides sp. | reverse complement strand
GAGCATTCCTCTCTTTACAGCCCAATGCAATTGTATCGGAAGCCGAGCTCCTCTAGCTCCTTGCGCTCATAGATGTTGCGGCCATCAAGGATTACGTTGTCATTCATCGCCTTGCGAATCACGGTCCATGACGGGAGACGGAACTCCTTCCACTCCGTTACCACCATCAGGGCATCGGCATCAATCAGGGCATCGTACATGTCCTTGGCATACTCAACCGTGTCACCTATGCGACGCTTGCACTCGGTCATCGCTACGGGATCGTAGACACGGACCTTGCAGCCGGCTTTCACAAGCTTGTCGATGAGGACAAGCGACGGAGCCTCGCGCATATCGTCGGTCTCGGGCTTGAACGCCAAACCCCACACCGCTATGCGACGACCCTTCAGGTCACCACTGTAGAGCTTAGAGAGCTTGTTGAAGAGAACCTCCTTCTGCAGCTGGTTCACCTCCTCGACGGCGTGGAGCACACGCATGTCGTAACCATTCTTCTCGGCTGTCTTGATGAGCGCCTTAACATCCTTCGGGAAGCAAGAACCACCATATCCGATGCCCGGATAGAGGAACTTACGACCGATGCGGGTGTCGGCACCGATGCCGTGACGCACCATGTTGACGTCGGCACCCACCAGCTCACAGAGGTTGGCAATGTCGTTCATAAAGCTGATGCGAGTGGCAAGCATGGAGTTTGCGGCATATTTGGTCATCTCGGCTGAAGGGATGTTCATGAAGATCACACGGAAGTTGTTGAGCAGGAAGGGACGATAGAGCGTCGTCATAATCTTCTCGGCACGCTCAGACTCCACACCGACAACCACGCGGTCGGGGCTCATGAAGTCCTTCACGGCTGTACCCTCCTTCAGGAACTCGGGGTTGGAAGCCACGTCGAAGTCGACCTTCGCACCGCGCTTGTCAAGCTCCTCCTGGATGACCGCCTTCACCTTGGCAGCAGTACCCACGGGGACGGTGCTCTTGGTCACGAGCAGAGTGTACTTCTTGATGTTGCGGCCTATGGTACGTGCCACCTCGAGCACATACTTCAGGTCGGCGCTGCCATCCTCGTCGGGCGGTGTACCCACGGCGCTGAAGACCACCTCAACGTCGTCCAGACACTCCTCGAGCGAAGTGGTGAATTTCAGTCGGCCCGATTTTGCGTTGCGAAGCACCATATCCTCAAGTCCCGGCTCATATATAGGAATAACGCCCTGGTTGAGGGCATCAATCTTCTCACGGTTCACGTCGACACAGACAACGTCGACGCCCATTTCTGCGAAACAGGTACCCGATACCAGTCCGACATACCCTGTTCCAACGATTGCTATTTTCATGTTTTTAGATGTTTATATTTAATCCTGTCACTATTTTATTTTTTTTCTTCTGCAAATGTATGAAACTATTTTTAATATTAGTGCAATTTACCGCAATCATTTAATCAAAAACCATCGTCCGGCAGGGCCCCAAAAACTAACTTTTACGCAAAATTTTTCAATTTTGTCCACGTTTTCAGAAAAAGTACATTTTATACACTCCCGGCAGACTAAAAATTTTTCTCGGACAGAATATAAAGTCTACGTCTAACGGATTGCAGTTCAGATGTATCAGAAATGGGCATTACGGCATTGTCTGGAGCCACAGCCCTACCCCTCAACGGACAAAATACAGGTATACAAAACTTCAACAAACTAAATATTTCATCTAAAATTGACAAAATTTTTAACCGTATTGCACTTGCAGATAAAATAGTAATTACTATATTTGCCACGTGCATCACGCACAAACAGAATAACAAGGAACTAAAAAGAAAGAGAACAGAACAAGCACATAGCGTTAGGGACCACAAATACATCTACACAAAAAGGAAATGATGGCGTGTCTAAGCTATTGCCAGGTTAACAGGGGAGGTAACTATGGAGAAGATTTTCGATTCCGATTTAAAGTATGTTCAGGAGCATTTGTCATGCAGCGAATATCAGCATGAGATCACAAATGGCTTCATCTATCGCGAGTATCAGAAGGAGCATGAGATTGTACGCGAGTCGAGCTACTCAAATTTCATCATGTTTGTCATGGAGGGCAGCGTGAAGGTCAATTGTATGCTCTATCCGGAGCAGGAGGCCACCGCAGGAAACATGTTTCTGATACCGGTAAGTTCATTTTTCGACATCACGTGTACGAGCGACGCAAAGGTCGTGTGGTTTATGTTTGACCACTGGGACTTCCACTGCGTGGCTACACCGTTCAAGTCGCTGAAGCAGTATGGGCGCAGCATGAAACCGGGGCTCAACATGCTCCCCATCAACCGCCATCTGAAGCTCTTCCTGGAGCTCCTGACCAGCTACCTGCGCAACGGCGTCAACTGCAAGAGCCTGCACAAGATGAAGTGTGACGAGTTCTTCCTGCAGCTCCGCGCCTTCTATTCGAAGGAGGACATCGTACGCCTGCTCCATCCGCTGCTTGCCAACACGATGGACTTCCGCATGTTCTGCTTCAACAGCGTCAACAACGTGAAGAACGTGCGCGAGATGATTGAGGGCTCGGGCATGAGCCGCTCCATGTTCTACGAAAAGTTTAAGGCTGAGTTTGGCGACATCAGCCCGAAGAAGTGGGTCGATTCGTATATCAACCAGCGCATTCTCAACGCATCAACAATACCCGCAATAACCGTGAAAGAGCTGATGTACAAGACCGGATTCACCGACGAATCGGCATTCACTCAATACTGCAAGCGCCACTTTGGGAAGGTGCCGTCGCAGATTATCAATGAGCGCCGTCAGGTGAAGGATGCTCTATAGCTCCAAGCCAGATTTGTCGCACAGGAAAGAGAAGAGGTTCTCGACGGAGACATCCTTGAGAACCACTATCTTTTCATGGTCCAGAAGGTAGAGCGACGGCATGTTGCGCATGGCGTAGATGCCCTTTCCGCTCACGCCGGATGCGTCGAGCCCTATGATCCACGACTTAGGATAGCTGTGCTTCACCCCCTCCCAAGCCAGCTGGCTGCCATTGACGTCGATGGCGAGCACCGTCATCTTATGTTTCAGCAGCATACTCTTCATCACTACATCGTCCTCGAGCATGTCGACACACTGGCGACACTCCTCGCACTCGGGGTCGAAGAAGACCAGTAACATGTAGCCCGGAACGAGCGTCTTATAGAGCGTCGACCGACGCCCCACGGCATTGATGTAGTCGAAATTCTCGGCAGCGGTGCCCACATGGTTGCGCGCGATGGCTGCCATCTGGGAGGCTATCTTCTGGCGATGTTCATCGCTCTGGAAGGGACTCTCCTCGTCGGTCTGCGCCACCAGGAAGTCGCGGTAGACATCCTCGTTGACCATGGGCGACTGGGGGTCGTAGAGATACTTCTCGGCAATGTCGATCAGGAGCACGTAGGCGGTGGAATCCTTGTGCGCCTCGAAGAGGAGGCGTCTGACGGCCGAGAGCACGACATCGCGGTCTGACACATGGAATATGGAAATGTAGTTGGCGAAGTTTTGCTCCATGAAGTTGCGGTTGCGCGAGTAGGCGGTGTCGACTCCGAAGTCAAGGCTGTCCCAGAAGTGACGCAGCAGGTAGCCTGCTCGCTCATCGCTTGAGACAAAGGTCTCGGGTATCGCTGGCAGGGGCAAGAGCTTCTCACCGACCGTATCGGCGGCAGCTCCGGGCTTGTCGGACAAAGCACGGTTGCCACATGAGATGGTCGCGGCGGCAAGTGCCATAATAAAAACGGGTTTCAGAAACCTCAACATAGTGTCCTCCTTTCTCCTTTACACAGTCACAATCAACCCCACACTGAGGATTGCAAGTTCTGCATAGCCGACTTCATCGCTAGTTGTAACCCTTCAGAAAAAAAGTGGCGCTACGAACCGAGAAGATCGCGCCACTAACCCATTAAAATCAGTTACCCTAAACAATCTTTCACACGGTTCTGCTTGCAATAATCAACTATGCACTCTTGCTTGTGCCAAAAATATTGGTTTTATTCGTACATGAAAAATAATTACAGCAGAAAGTCTTTATATTCCGTTTAAGTTGTAACACTTTTTTATTCATATTTCGTCTAGCAAAGCAAAAAGTAACAATAAAAAGGTCAATTCTGACGCTGTTTAACTAATTAGTATTATTTTCCATTATATTGGTGCCGTTTTCCTAATTTTTACTACTTTTGTCAGCAGACTAAAATGGCAGGAAAATGTTTATGGAACCAACAATAAGACTGGCCACTACGGAGGACATCGCCACCATCAGGGCGATTGCCGAGGTGGCATTCAGAGATACCTACCGGGAGATTCTCTCTCCGGAACAGATGGACTACATGATGGAGTGGATGTACTCCGCCGAAAGCCTCCGCCGACAGATGGAGGTCGAGGGACACACCTTCCAGCTTTGCCTGACGGAGGGCAAGCCATGCGGCTACGTCTCCGTTCAGCCCGAGGGCGACGACACCTTCCACCTGCAGAAGATCTACCTGCTGCCCGAGGCGCAGGGCAAGGGACTGGGCAGACGCCTCTTCGGCGCCGCCATCGACTATATCAAGAGCCGGCACCCCGCACCGTGCACCATGCTGCTCAACGTAAACCGCTACAACAAGGCGCTCCAGTTCTACCTCCACATGGGCATGAAGCGCGTGAGCGAGGGCGACTTCGACATTGGCCACGGCTACTACATGAACGACTACATCATGGGGATGGAGATCTAGAGACCTCTTTATAATAAGACTAATATTCAGAAAGATATAAAATCAAACTCAACCTAAAGACCATGGATAAGAGAATGACAATGGTTCTGGCCGCAGCGATGTTCGCCTTCACAGGCGTGATGGGTCAGACTGCACGCAAGATTCACCTTGCAAACTCAAGTGACAACGAAAGTACCATCGACGTATTCCTCCCCGAGAGCCCCTCGGGACGCGCCATTGTGGACTGCCCGGGCGGCGGATACAGCCATCTGGCCATGCAGCACGAGGGCACCGACTGGGCTGAATACTTCAACCGCCAGGGCATTGCCTACTGCGTGCTGAAGTACCGCATGCCGGCAGGCAACAAGGAGATTCCGCTGAGCGACGCCTACCACGCCATCAAGACGATGCGCGACAGTGCGGAGGTATGGCACGTGAACCCTAACGACGTGGGCATCATGGGCTTCTCGGCCGGCGGCCATCTGGCTTCATCGGTCAGCACCCACGCACCATGGGAGTCGCGCCCCGACTTCTCAATCCTCTTCTACCCCGTCATCTCAATGAACGAGAAGGACTCACACAAGGGCTCCTGCGTCAACTTCCTCGGCGAGGGACAGAAGGACGAGCAGCAGGTGAAGGAGTGGAGCAACTACAACGCCGTCCGTCGCCACATGACTCCTCCCGCCATCCTGCTGATGGCAGCCGACGACGGTGTGGTGCCACCGCTGACCAACGGCATCAAATACTACGAGGCAATGCGCAAGGCTGGCAACCAGTGTGCCATGTACATCTACCCCGCCGGCGGCCACGGCTTCGGCTTCCGCGACAGCTTTGCCTACCACGACCAGATGCTGACCGAGCTCACCACATGGCTCAGCAACCTGAAGGCATCGAAGGCTGACGCAGTGCGAGTGGCCTGCATAGGCAACAGCATCACCGACGGATTCGGCATCGACATGAGCGAGGTGAACGGCTATCCCGCTCAGCTGCAGCAGATGCTGGGCGACGGCTACAGAGTGATGAACTTCGGTGTCAGCTCACGCACCATGCTCAACAAGGGCGACTATCCATACATGAAGGAGCAGGCTTGGCGCAACGCCCTCGCCTTCCGTCCCGACATCGCCATCATCAAGCTGGGAACCAACGACTCCAAGCCCGAGAACTGGCAGTACAGCAAGGACCTGGCAGCCGACATGCAGCAGATGATCGACTCGCTCAAGGCGCTGCCCTCGAAGCCACGCATCCTGCTCGCCACTCCTATCCCAGCCTACGCCCAGACATGGAACATCAACGACAGCGTGATAGTCAACGGAGTGATTCCCGTGATCCGTAAGGTGGCAAAGAAGAACAAGCTGGAGGTAATAGAGCTCCACGAGCGCTTCAGCAACGCCGACGGCAAGCAGGTGCTCCCCGACGCCATCCACCCCACAGCCAAGGGCGCAGGCCAGATGGCAGGCATCATTCTCGAGGCGATAAAGGAGAAATAGGCGGTAAGAATATTAAAAAAGCCTTATTAATTGTTTTATATGTGACTAATCACTACCTTTGCATACTATTTTTTTGAAGCATGAAGAAGAACATCATCTTGCCTGTACTTTTGGCAGCAGCACTGTCGTCATGCGGCGACTATAACAAGCTGCTCAAGAGCACTAACTACGAATACAAATACGAAGCGGCCAAAAACTACTTTGCCAAGGGACAGTATGGACGCTCAGCAACGCTGCTCAACGAGCTTATCACCATCATGAAGGGTACGGATAAGGCGGAGGAGTCGCTCTATATGCTGGGCATGAGTTATTACAACGACGGGGACTACACCACCGCAGCCGAGACATTCAACACCTACGTGACTACCTATCCACGCGGTGTCTATGCCGAGCTTGCCTGCTACCATTCGGGCAAGGCGCAGTATCTCGACTCACCGGAGGCACGACTCGACCAGTCGGGAACCTACACCGCCATCCAGCAGCTGCAGAAGTTCCTGGAGTATTATCCCAAGAGTAGCAAAGTCAGTGAGGTGCAGACTATGATCTTCGAGTTGCAGGACAAGCTGGTGCTGAAGGACCTGCTGGCAGCCAAGCTCTACTACAACCTGGGCAACTATATGGGCAACAACTTCCAGTCGTGCGTGATCACCGCGCAGAACGCCTTGAAGGACTACCCCTACACCAAGTACCGCGAGGAGCTGTCAATCCTGGTGCTGAAGGCCAAGTATGAGATGGCGGTCTACAGCGTCGAGGAGAAGAAGACCGAGCGCTACCGCGAGACGGTGGACGAATACTACGCCTTCAAGAACGAGTTTCCCGAGAGCGAGTACATGAAGGAGGCAAACAGCATCTTCGAGGCTTCGAACAAGATTATAAAGGATTAAAACAAAAAAGTATACATATATAAGAATTTTATGGACTACAAGAAGACTAACGCGCCAACAACCACCGTAACACGTGACTTGATGGAATTGTGCGAGGACACAGGTAATATTTATGAGACTGTAGCTATCATTGCTAAACGCGCCAACCAGATTGGTGTGGAGATTAAGGGTGACCTCTCTAAGAAATTGGCTGAGTTCGCATCTTACAACGACAACCTTGAGGAGGTATTCGAGAACAGAGAGCAGATCGAGATTTCCCGCTACTACGAGAAGTTGCCGAAGCCAACCCTTCTCGCTACTCAGGAGTACATCGAGGGTAAGGTGTACTACAGAAATCCTGCTAAGGAGAAAGAGAAATTACAGAACATCTGATTCCCCTCAAGTAAAAAGAGGATATATCTGAAATATGATACAACGTATACAGAGCGTTTATATGCTCATAGTGACAGGGCTGCTGATAGCAGCCCTTTGTCTGCCTATAGGCAATGTGATGGAGGCTACAGGCGCCCTCCACGTGTTTAAACCCCTGGGCATAGCCGGCGTGACCTCCACGTGGGGTCTCTTCTGCATCCTGCTTCTGGCTGCCTTCATAGAGCTGCTGACCATCTTCTGCTACCGCGTGAGAGTTCTCCAGGTGCGCATGGTCATCTTCAGCAGCCTCCTCATCGTGGGCTACTACCTGGCTGCGGGTGCATTCTATCTGGCGCTTAGCGGCGACGGACTGAGCTTCACACCGTCGGTCGGAATTGTTCTTCCGCTCATCGGCATCGTGCTCAACTACCTCGCCGGACGTGCCATTCTGCGCGACGAGGCTATGGTTCATGCTGCTGACCGACTTAGATGAAAGATTACAGACTGACTGATTGGTTGCCCACAACGAAGAAAGAGGTTGAGTTGAGGGGCTGGAATGAGCTGGACGTCATACTGTTCAGCGGTGATGCTTATGTGGACCATCCGTCTTTTGGTGCTGCCGTTATTGGACGAATACTCGAGGCCGAAGGGCTGAGGGTTGCCATCGTCCCACAACCTAACTGGCGTGACGACCTGCGCGACTTCAAGAAGCTGGGCCGACCACGCCTTTTCTTTGGCATCAGCCCGGGCTGCATGGACTCGATGGTGAACAAATATACCGCCAACAAGCGCCTGCGAAGCGAGGATGCCTACACTCCCGACGGCCGTATGGACATGCGACCGGAATATCCTACTATCGTCTATACGCAAATCCTGAAGCGACTCTACCCCGACGTACCGGTGGTGCTCGGCGGCATCGAGGCTAGCCTCAGACGTCTCTCCCACTACGACTACTGGCAGGACGAACTGCGACGCAGCGTGCTCTTCGACAGCGGCGCCGACCTGCTGACCTACGGCATGGGCGAGAAGCCTACCATCGAGCTTTGCCGCAAGATGGAGGAGAACGGCGGAAGGATTCCGCACGACATCCCGCAGACTGCCTACCTGGTGAAGGGGCACCTGAAGCCCGAAGCGGACGACATCGTGCTGGCGTCACACGAGGAGTGCCTGCGCGACAAACGCAAGGAGGCTGCCAACTTCCGACATATCGAGGAGGAGTCGAACAAGTATGCTGCTCAACGCATCCTGCAGGAGGTGAGCGGGTGTACGGTGGTGGTCAATCCGCCCTACCCGCCTATGACTCAGGCCGAGCTGGACCACTCGTTCGACCTGCCCTACACGCGTCTGCCTCACCCGAAATATAAGGGTAAGCGAATTCCTGCCTACGACATGATCAAGTTCTCGGTGAACATCCACCGTGGCTGTTTCGGCGGTTGTGCCTTCTGCACAATCTCTGCCCACCAGGGTAAGTTCATTGTGAGCCGAAGCAAGGAGTCGATCATGAAGGAGGTGAAGGAGGTGGTCCAGATGCCCGACTTCAAGGGCTACCTGAGCGACCTTGGCGGTCCGTCGGCCAACATGTATATGATGAGCGGACGCGACCACGAGCTCTGCAAGAGGTGTAAGCGTCCGTCGTGCATCCATCCGAAGGTGTGCCCGAACCTGAACAGCGACCATCGTCCGCTGCTCGAGATCTACCACGCCGTGGATGCCCTGCCCGAGATCAAGAAGTCGTTCATAGGTAGTGGCGTGCGCTACGACCTGCTGATGCATCGCAGCAAGGACGAGGCCACCAACCGCTCTACCGAACAGTATACGCGCGAACTGATTGAACGCCACGTCAGCGGCCGCCTGAAGGTGGCTCCGGAGCATACGAGCGACGCGGTGCTGAGCGTGATGCGCAAGCCCTCGTTCAAGCTCTTCGAGGAGTTTAAGCGTGTGTTCGACAGGATAAACAGCGAGAAGAACCTGCGTCAGCAGCTCATCCCCTACTTCATCTCGAGTCATCCCGGATGCCGCGAGGAGGATATGGCCGAGCTGGCTGTCATCACCAAGCGCCTGAACTTCCAGCTGGAGCAGGTGCAGGACTTCACTCCTACGCCTATGACGGTGGCTACCGAAGCGTGGTACACGGGATTTCACCCCTACACGCTGGAGCCCGTGTTCAGCGCACGCACCCAGCGCGAGAAGCTGGCTCAGCGCCAGTTCTTCTTCTGGTATAAGCCTGAGGAGAGGAAAAAGATAGTGGCGGAGCTGCGCCGCATTGGCCGCCCCGACCTTATCGATAAGTTATACGGAAGGCGTTAGACTCTCTATCTCCTTCAAGACACTGACCGCCGTTTCCATGTCTGGCACACTCGTGATCACCATGGAGCGGCGGCCTTTTTGCTCGCGCAGGTCGCAACGGCGCGCGTTCTCCATCATGTAGGCAATGGCCTTGCCGAACATCTCGCTCTTATAGAAGGGGCTGTCGGGGTTGCTGACGAAGAAGAGGGTCATGCGGCCTCCCTTCAGGAATACCTTCTCGGCTCCCAGTGAGGCGGCAATGCGCTTGAGGGGCACGATGCGCAGCAGCTCCTCGGTCTCGTGGGGAAGTGCTCCGAAGCGGTCCTCCAGACGGCGGCGGAACTCCTCGACCTCGGCGTCCTGGGTGAGCGAATCGAGCTCACGATAGAGCAGCATGCGCTCGCTGCTGCCGGTGACGTAGGTGGCTGGAAGCAGCATCTCAAGGTCGCTCTCCACCTGACACTCGTCGACATACTGGTCGCCCTTGTTCTTAATCTCGTCGGCATAGAGGTCGGCAAACTCGTTGGTCTTAAGTTCGCGCACAGCCTCGGAGAGAATCTTCTGGTAGGTCTCGTAGCCAAGGTCGGCAATGAAGCCGCTTTGCTCCGCTCCGAGCATGTTGCCGGCACCACGTATGTCGAGGTCCTGCATGGCGATATGTATGCCGCTGCCCAGGTCGCTGAAGTTCTCAATGGCCTGCAACCGGCGGCGTCCCTCGGCGGTGAGCGACGAGAGTGGCGGCGCCAGGAGGTAGCAGAATGCCTTCTTGTTGCTTCGGCCCACGCGTCCACGCATCTGGTGGAGGTCGCTCAGACCGAAGTTCTGCGCACCATTAATAATAATGGTGTTGGCGTTTGGTATGTCGATGCCGCTCTCGATGATGGTGGTGGCAAGCAGCACGTCGTAGTCGTAGTTGACGAAGTCGAGTATGACCTTCTCAAGCTCGGCAGGCTCCATCTGTCCGTGACCGATGGCCACGCGGCAGTCGGGGATGTTGCGCTCTATGAGTGCCTTCAGCTCCGGCAGGTTGGAGATGCGGTTGTTGACGAAGAAGATCTGTCCGTTGCGGCTCATCTCGAAGTTGATGGCATCGGTGATGACCTCCTCGTTGAAGGTGTGGAGCTCGGTCTGTATCGGGTAGCGGTTTGGCGGCGGTGTGGAGATGACGCTGAGGTCGCGCGCTCCCATCAGCGAGAACTGCAGGGTTCGCGGAATCGGGGTTGCGGTCATGGTCAGTGTGTCGATGTTGACCTTCAGCTGGCGCAGCTTCTCCTTGACCGACACGCCGAACTTCTGCTCCTCGTCGATGATGAGCAGTCCCAGGTCCTTGAAGTGGACATCCTTGCCGAGGATGCGGTGGGTGCCGATGAGTATGTTGACATTGCCCTCCTTGAGGTCCTTGAGCACGGCGCGCGTCTGTGTCGATGTGCGTGCGCGGCTGAGGTACTCGACGCGGCATGGCAGCTCCTTCAGTCGCGAGGTGAAGGTCTGGAAGTGCTGATAGGCAAGCACGGTGGTGGGCACCAGCACGGCTACCTGCTTGTTGTCGCAGACGGCCTTGAAGGCGGCTCGTATGGCCACCTCGGTCTTGCCGAAGCCAACGTCGCCGCAGACCAGACGGTCCATCGGGCGGTCGCTCTCCATATCTGCCTTGACGGCTATCGTGGCCTTGCTCTGGTCGGGGGTGTCCTCGTAGATGAAGGATGCCTCGAGCTCACGCTGCAGGAATGTGTCGGGCGAGAAGGCGAATCCCTTCTCCTCGCGGCGCTGCGAGTAGAGCTTGATGAGGTCGCGGGCTATGTCCTTGATCTTCGTCTTGGTGCGCTCCTTCAGCTTCTCCCATGTGCCTGTTCCGAGCTTGTTGAGTCGCGGAGCCTCGCCCTCCTTTCCCTTATACTTTGAGACTTTGTGGAGCGAATGGATGGAGACGAAGACCACGTCGTCATTCTGATAGACAAGCTTCATCACCTCCTGGGTGGTGTCGCCGTTGGGTATGCGCACAAGGCCTGCAAAGCGACCTACGCCGTGGTCGGTGTGGACCACGTAGTCGCCCGGGATGAACTGGTTGAGCTCCTTGAGCGAGAGTGCCACCTTGCCCGAGCGCGCCTTGTCGCTCTTGAGGTTGTACTTATGGAAGCGGTCGAAGATCTGGTGGTCGGTGAAGACGCAGAGCTTCAGCTGATTGTCGGCAAAGCCCTCGTGAACGGTGCGCTCGACGGCAGTGAAGCTGATGTTGTCGCCACGGTCGTCGAAGATGGCGCGTATGCGGTCGGTCTGCTTGGTGCTGTCGCTACATATATATATGGTGTATCCCTTGGCCATGTAGTCGGCAAACGAGCCAGCCACGAGGTCGAAATTCTTATGGAAGATGGGTTGTGGTGAGGTCTCGAAGCTGAGTGTGGCTTCGGCAACGCCCGTTGGCTTATGGCCGAACTCCAGTCGGCGGAAGTCGAGCGAACGTGCGGCGAACTCGGCAGAGTCGACCAGCAGTCCCTCCAGGTGGATGCTCCCCTCTTCGGCCTCCTGAGCCATGACGGCCTGGGCTGAGAGAGCCTCCTCGCAGATGCTGCCCACGCGCTCGCACATCCAGAGATAGTCGCGCATGGCGATCAGGGCATCGGCCGGCAGGAAGTCAAAGAACTGACTGCTGACGGTGGCTGTGGTGACGAGGTCGGGCACGATGACTATCTCGTCGCGCTTCTCACGCGAGAGCTGGCTCTC